>CANRJW010000082.1 GCA_947631035.1 uncultured Bacilli bacterium | reverse complement strand
ACCAAATGATGGCGGCCAGTATCAGGCCTTATAGGCCATTGAGAAAATCCACCTCTTTTAGGGGTGGATTTTTAATGCTTTTAAAATTGATGGACTTGGTGAGTATTTGCGTTTCTTTCAATTAAAAAATGAACCTTAATGGGTTCACGTGAATTCAATATGGAGCGATAACTTTACTTATATTCGAAAAATTATACTCCCGAGATTGATTAAATCAACTAAATAAATTATATCAAATTTTGAAATTATTACAAGTATATTAAATACTTTTATGCTTATTATGATATAATAGTTAAAAAAATTCTTGAAAGGAGCGCTTTAATGATAAAAATATTGTTAGATACTAATTTATTGATATATAGGGAAGATCATTCAATAATTGATGATAAAGTATTAGAACTTACAAAAATACTTTATGACTCAAATAAATATAAAATAGTAATTCACCCAATGACTATAGAAGATATAAGTCATATTAAAGACTCAAATGAGAGAGATATATTCTTTAGTAAGCTTAAAATTTACGAAACTATCGAAAGACCACCAAAAGCACCAGATGATTTCAACAATCTTGTTGGATGTTCTAGATTACCAAATGACTTAATTGATAACAATTTGTTATATGCAGTTTATAAAGATTGTGTTAGTTATTTAATTACTAATGATAATAAATTAAAAAATAAATCTCAAAAAATAAGTATAAATGATAGAGTTTTAGGCATTGAAGATGCAATTAATTTATTTAAACCTCTCGAAGAAAAAGAAATCAGGACACCTGCGTTTATAAAGTATGAATATTTATATAATATAGAGTTAGAAGATAATTTTTTTGATTCATTAAAAGCCGATTATAAAGGCTTTGAAAATTGGTATAAGAAAAAATCTAGAGAAGGAAACAAGGCTTATATTACTCGGTATCCGAATAATAAAATTGGTTCTTTTCTAATGTTAAAATTAGAAAATGAGAATGAAGATTATTCGAGATTTAAAGAACCGTTTGAAAAAGGTTTACGATTAAAAGTTGCAACATTTAAAGTTGCAAACACTGGAAATAAAATCGGTGAAAGTTATATAAAAATCATCATTAATGAAGCATTAAAAAATAAAGTAGATGAGATATATGTTACTGTTTTTAAAAAGCAAGAAGCATTAATAAAATTATTCTTAGAATACGGTTTTATTCAAAAGACTACACAAATGACTACAAAATCGGATGGAAGTTTAGAAAAAGAATTAGTTCTCGTAAAAAATATGTATGATAATACTTACCCAAATTTTGATTGGGCAAATAGAAATACTTTTATTGTACCTATTCAACAACAATATCATGAAATGTTATTTCCAGAATCGGAAAAATCAACTCAACTTTCTTTTGGTGATCTTCAAGGAGTTAATACTTATTCAAATACTATTAAAAAAGCATATATTTGTAAAGCACAAACACAACAAATAAGACCTGGGGATATTTTACTTTTTTATGCTAGTGAAAGTAAACGAAGTATTACTACAATAGGCATAGTGGATAATGTATTTAATAAATTTTCCACTCCTGAGGATCTATATTCTTTGGCAATAAAAAGAACTGTTTATTCATGGGAAGAAATAAAATCAAATTTTGCTTCTAATTCAAAATTAATACTTTTTAAATATTATAGAACTCTAAAAGAACCCATATCATACAATAGTATAATAGAACATAAATTATTAAAAAATGTACCTATGTCTATAGTAAAAGTTGATTCTAATTTATCAAAAAAAATTATAAATATTTAAAATGAAAATTAAAATAATCAATTTTTGTGGTATAATGATTATAATAGATGGAGGTTATAATATGTGTACTATACTATTGCCTATTAAACCAGAATATGCCAATAAAATTGTTGACCAAACTAAGTTATATGAATATAGAAAAAACGTTTGTAAAAGAGATATAGATAAAATTGTTATATATAGTACTTCTCCAGTAAAGAGAATTATTGCAGAAGTTGAAGTAAAATCTATAATATCGAATACACCAAATAAATTATGGGATGAAACAAAGCAATATTCTGGTATTTCAAAAACTAAATACATGAAATATTTTGAAAATAAAGATATTGCTTTTGCCTATAAATTAGGAAAAGTGATTGTTTATGAGCAGCCAAAAAAATTAAAAGATATTGGGATAGACTATTATCCACAGTCTTATGTATATTTGACAAATTAGTGTAAATATGATATTATTTAGCTCGTAAATCTTTGATGAGGACATGGCTTTTATGTGTATTCTTATAGAGAGTTATCGGTTGGTGTAAGATAATAGAATTAATTAAAAGTTTCTACCTTTGAGTGAAATGTAAACATTTTCGGTCAATAGCCGTTATCTAAATTAAGCTAAATAAGAGGATGGTACCGTCTTTAATAAGACTCCTATGGTATTATTCTCTTTTATTTTTAGGAGAGTGATTTTAAATGAAATATATTTTATTGTGGATGATTGAACGATCCTGATCATATTAA
>CANRJW010000081.1 GCA_947631035.1 uncultured Bacilli bacterium | reverse complement strand
ATCCTCCCTTTCCTTTTTTTGTGCTATTATATTATGCCGGAACGGGTGGTTTGGATAGTGGTATACAAAAAGAACACCCCCTCCGATGGCATGACATAAGACAGTATAATCAATAATATTATGGCAGGCTGTCGGACAGGGTACAAGAAAGGCATATCGCAATTCATTCAAGCGATATGCCTTTTTAATACAATATATATGTCCATATTTATAAGATATTTAGAACGCTGAAACCCGCATAAATACTTGCCTTTTTGAACACAGAAACGCCAAAATCGACATACCCCTTATGTTTATATTTCAACCCTCGAAAATGAGATTAAAACTTTCTACGCCAAAATATATGTGTATCGGTTAAAAGCTGTAAAGATTAAAAATTTGGCAATATAAATACTTTGAACTAAGAACGGTTTAATTAGAATGTTTTCTGCTTTAAAATTACAGATTGTTACATGTCAATAGCTGGGACAACAGCTAAAAATACCTAATATTTGAATTTATCTTTATTAATTAATCCCTTAGCTTTTTTATATGCTTGTTTCAGAATCTTAATGAACCCCTTCTTATAATATTAGAGTTTATAGGCGGAAACAACCCTACTCTTGGATATGTTGTTGTATTATTCTAAGACATTAATTATATATCGTATGTACAGTGTAAGTTTTTTTGCAATTTTTCTATTAATAAATTTTTATGTCTAATTTTTGCTATTTGTGTTGAAATTTTAATAAAGATGGTATATAATAATTCTCATAGTATTTTTATCCTCTTTTCAATAAGCAGTTGGATGTTTACTAAAAGGAATAAAATATACAATAAATACAAAGGAGATTATATAATGGATATAGAAGCTATAAAGAAAATCAACTTTGGAGAAATAGATGGCTATGGTGACCCTAACCTTGAAAAATACTTCTTAGACAACGGGTATTGGGATAGAATTATTAATGACAAAGTATTTTTTGTGGTTGGAAAAAAAGGAACTGGAAAATCATCTATATATCGAATGATAGAGTGTGAATCGTATAAAAAGGGTTGCTTGGTAGTTAATAAAGATTTCGGGGAATTTCCCTTTGAAAAACTTCTGAAATTGCAAGATGATAATTTTGCAAAGCCAAACCAATATCAAACTATTTGGAAGAATGTCATTTATAATCTGTTTGTTCAAGCTATTGCTAAATTAGATGTAGAAGATAATGACTATTACAAAGAGATTAAGGATTACCAAGTAATGTATCTCGGAAATGCAGTTGATTTACATAAAGATATTATATCAAGGGTGACAAAAAATCAGGGGAGTCTGTGCTTAGGCGGACTTGGAATAGAGCATGGAAGGGAAATGTTACATAGCTATAAATATGATGAAAAAAATATAACATCAATAAATTCAACATTATGCGATTTGATTGTCAATTATTTTATGACCACACAATCAAGCAATAAAATTATTGTTCAATTTGATCGTTTAGATGATAATTATAATCAATATCAAGATATTGAAGAATACTATCAGGCCATTATAAGTCTTTTTAAAGCGGTATACAATTTTAATCAACAACTTAGATCCAAATCAATACATAATGCAAAGGTTGTGCTATATATACGTTCAGATATTATGAAATCTATGGCCTCTCGTGATGCTGAAAGTGCTCGATGGGATGATTTCAGATTTGATCTAGACTGGAAAATTAATAGAATGAAAGATGTTTATCAATCCAATCTATATAAAATGGTGGAAAAAAGAATACAGACATCATGTAAAGAATTATCAACGAAAACATTTAATGATATATATATGGTTTATTCCGCTCGCTTGTGCTGCAAACCCTATTCCGCCCGCGTGATTTGATCAATCTACTAAAAACACTTCAAACTAGTATTTGCGATTATGGTACATTTAATAGCTCAATATATAATGAAGTACTTAAAAAATATTCCAATTGGCTTGTAAATACAGAAATAGCCAATGAAATTAATCCTATCTTAGGAACCGATTATAAATATGTAATTGAATTACTAAGATTGTGCGGCTCCCGCAATTTAGGTGTGAAAGCATTTACAGAAAGATATAATTCTGTGAAATATTCTTTTAAAATGTCACCATTAGAATTGCTTGAATATTTATATAGTGTTGGAATAATTGAAAATACATGGAAAGACAATAAAACCGACCGATACATGCATAGATCTATTTTTAGAAATGAAGGTGATTTTGATAGAAACATGCAATTGCGAATTGTTCCAGCTGTATGGAATGGGTTAACTGTGTAAAATTAATATAAGAATAGAATTTGATATTTATAAAATAATGAAATAATAATCTACAACAAGCTGTCGGACAGGGTGCAGAACAAGGCATATCGCTTGAATTGCGATATGCCTTGTTCTTCGGCTGTGTGAAAAATTTCTGTAAATCCAATTTTTCTTTTTCTTTACATATATGTCCTCATTTATAAGATATTTATAGTTCTGAAACCCGCATAAACACTTGCCTTTTTAACGGCAAAAACGCCAAAATCGCCATACCCCTTATGTTTATACTCCAAACCTCAAAAATGAGGTTAAAACTTTCTACGCCCCCTCATCGCTCATTTGCAATCACCTCTATCACCGACATATTTTTAATTCGCCTCGAAGGGGCATATACCGCGGCGGCGGAGGCGGCGGCAATCAAAATCAGTATTATAATAACCGGGAAAACAGGAAATGTCCACGGAACACCAAAGTGCGATGTAACCAATGTTTCAAA
>CANRJW010000080.1 GCA_947631035.1 uncultured Bacilli bacterium | reverse complement strand
CACTTTTTATTTTGCAATATTTTTTGTGAATTTTAGATAACCTAGAGACTTTTCGACAGAAATTTGGTACAATGAATTTGGTGATAACGTGAATAAAATATTTAAAACTTTAGATGAACAAATTAGTATTTTACAAGATAAGGGAATGACGATTGATGATATAGAAGCTACAAAGGAAATCTTGTTAAGAGAAAATTATTTCTTTATTAATGGGTATCGTATGCTTTTTATGAAATCTACCACCGACAAAACTTTTGTACCTGGAGCTAATTTTCGTGAACTTTATGGGGTGTTTAATTTTGATCGTCAAGTAAGAAATATTTTATTTAAAAACTTACTTATTGTAGAGAATAACTTAAAAAGTATTATGTCTTATCATTTATCTAGAGTTTATGGTATTAAAGAAAATGAATATTTGAATCCTGATAATTTTAATAATAGTATTGAAAAGAAAAGACAAGTCAATGATTTAATTAGTAAAATGAAAAGACAAATTCATAACAATGCAGGAAGTCATACAGCAACGGCGCATTATAGTAGCAGGTATGGTTATATTCCTTTTTGGATTGCAGTCAAGGTGCTTTCTTTTGGGATTGTTAGTGAACTTTATTTAATTTTAAAAGGAAATGACCAAAAGGAAATTGCTTCTTTTTTCCATGTGAATGCTTATGAGTTAGCAACTTACTTGCCTATATTATCGAATTATCGTAATTTGTGTGCTCATGAAGAGATTTTGTTTGACCATCGTGTTCAAAAAGCAATTGGGGATACGAGATTTCACCAAAAATTAGATATACCAATGATGGAAAATGAATATATTTATGGCAAGAATGACTTATTTGCTTTGATAATTATTTTAAAGCAATTGTTACGTAAGGATGATTTTCATACTTTGATTAAAGAACTTGATTATGAAATTAATGCCTTAAATGGCAAATTGGAAAGTATTAGTATTGGAAAAGTCCTTGATAAGATGGGCTTCCCATCCAATTATATGGAAATCGCTTCTATAGATTAGTAAGGGAAGGAAAAGGGTGGTTTTTATGAAACAAAAAACGGAAAAGAATATATTGATAGCTTTTTTATTGAATCTCTTTTTTTCGATTTTTGAATTTATTGGTGGTACATTTACGGGAAGTGTTGCTATTGCTTCGGATGCCATTCATGATATGGGAGATGCTTTAAGTATTGGCATTTCTTATTTTTTAGAAAAATTGAGTAAGAAAAAACCGGATAGTCAGTATACGTATGGATATGTTCGTTATTCGGTGATGGGAAGTTTTATTACAACTATGATTTTAGTAGTGGGTTCTTGTTTGGTGATTGTAAATGCCATTTTAAAAATTGTAAATCCGGTTGAAATTCATTATGATGGCGTTTTGATACTCGCCGTAATTGGGGTTATTGTAAATTTTATGGCAGTGTATTTTACAAGGGAAGATACTTCTTTAAATCAAAAGGCTGTCAATTTACATATGCTTGAAGATGTTTTGGGTTGGATTGTCGTTTTAGTAGGAGCACTTGTCATGAAGTTTACTCATTTTTACTCGCTTGATCCTTTGCTTTCGATTGGTGTTGCTTTGTTTATTTTATGGGAGGCCTTGGAAAATTTTAAAAAAATTGTGGATTTATTTTTGGAAAAAACACCAAGTGGTATTTCTGTGGAGGCATTAAAGAAAAGAATTTTGGATGTTCATGGCGTTCTTAATGTGCACCATATTCATATTTGGAGTATGGATGGGTATCACAATTATGCAACTATGCATGTGGTAAGAGATGAAAAGGCGACAAATGTGAAAGAAAAGGTGAAAGAAGAACTAAAGAGTTTTGGAATCAGTCATACCACGATTGAACTAGAAGGTTCGAAAGAAAAATGTAGTGAAGAAAATTGTATGGTGGAAAGTCCTAAAATAGAGAAACATCATCACAAAAAAGGCTGTTAGAAAGTGTAAGGTAGTATGAAAAAAGAAAAAAATGTGTTTATAAAAAGAATTAACGAAGAATTTTATGAAGTATATAATGAAGATGCTTATGTAATAGCAAATCTAATGGGGTACAAATTAGTGTTAGAACATAATGATTTTGTAAAGACCGGGTTTCCTGAAATGTCTTTAGATAATGTTATGGATATGTTAAAGATTAATAAAGTTTCTTTTACGATTTCTGATGATGAAGATTTGTCTATAGATTTTCAAGAGCAAAATCAATACGATAAATTTTTAAATGATGCAATTCCTGTGGAAAGAGTATATGGATTTCCAAAACCAAAATATTATGGAAATTTTGTGGTACTTTTTGAAGGAGAAGAGGAACCGGAAAGTTACACGATTGGGGAAAATATTAATTGTGAAGCTGAATTAGTCGATAAAGTTTATAAAAATGAAGTGGATAAGGTCATTTCTTTGGATAGTGGTATTGCTTTTAAGATATTGGAAAAAAATGTGGAGTGTAAGTAGATATAGAGAAAGTATGCTCGCTTGCAGAGTACAAAAAGAGAAATGGGAATCATTATCTTAGAAGTCAAGACATGGTAGTAGGAGGTAAATCGTCATGATAATTAAGCAAATATTTGATGAAAATGAAAAAAGAAAGATTGCAAGATGCGTCCTTGAAGATTTAACCGATTGGTTTGAAATTCCCGAGGCAAGGGAGAATTACATCGAAAAGAGTGCTGGTCAATTATTTTTTGCTGCCTTCAATGATTCCTCTCCTATAGGGTTCCTTTGTTTAAAAGAATCAAGTAAGGATACAATAGAGTTATCTGTCATTGGGGTATTAAAAGAATACCATCGTCGTGGTGTTGGAAGAAAACTTTTTAAAACCGCTAAGAATGTTGCATTAGCAAACGGATATTCTTTCTTGCAAGTAAAAACCGTTCAAATGGGAAAATATGAGGAATATGATAGAACAAATAAGTTCTACATAAATATGGGTTTTAAAGAATTAGAAGTTTTTCCAACTTTATGGGATGAACACAATCCTTGTCAGATTTATGTAATGTCTTTGAAGTAAATTTTTGTTTATTTACAAGGTTGATTTGCGGTTTTAATTAAATTAAAATAAAATACGATTGTTTGTAGGGCATCCGCATAAAAATAATAAAAATTAATATTCAGGAAGGAATAACATCGAATATTAATTTTTTTATGTTATT
>CANRJW010000079.1 GCA_947631035.1 uncultured Bacilli bacterium | reverse complement strand
AACGAACCGCCGTATATCGAACGGTACGTACGGTGGTGTGAGAGGACGGTAGTTAGTCACTGCCTCCTACTCGATTAGCTTTAGATTAAATTTCTTTTCTTGAAATATTTTTTGAGGTTAAAGTATCACCATTTGCTTTATGTTTGAATAGAATTTCGTATCCGCATTCATTGGCTAATTTTTCGATTGTTTCAAAAGTTGGTTCTCTATAACCACTTTCATATCCACTTAGTGTTGTGTTTGCAATATTGCATTTTTTGGCTAATTCCTTTTGGCTTATATTTGCCTTTCTTCTCATTGTTTTTAATATTTTGTTAATCATTAAACATCACAAGTTAATTTTCTCATTTCGCGGAATATTTTTCTTGACAATACGCGATACGCGTAATATCATGAAATAAAGGATAGAAAAATATATGAAATTAGAAAAGTTTAATAAAAATAAGAAGCAAAAACAAATCATAATTGGAAGCATAATAGCAATAGTAATGATAATCGGAGGTATAAGTCTATACCGAAGTTTTGCTATGTATGAAGAAAAACAAACCTTTGATGTATTAAAAGGAACAGTACCCGATTTTAGTACAAAAGATATAACCTTAGCTTTTACTATAGATGGGAAAACAGATACCAATACTAAATTTCCAAATAAGAGTGATGGATATATAGTAGAAGAAGTTTCATGTGAAGATGGTGTAACCGCAGACTGGAATAATGGAAGCTGGAGTTTAGAAAATATAAAAAATAATGGAGAAGCCAAGAAAGTAAAATGTACAGTAAAATTTAAAACAATAGATACAACAAGTGGCTTAAATGGAGCAGAGCCAGTTCTTGGAAAAGACATGATACCCGTCATTATAAAAGACGAAGGAAAGGTATATAAAACAACCGAAGATAATTCAGAATGGTATGATTATGAAGCAAAACAATGGGCGAATGCAGTCATATTAACAGAAACAGCTAAAAACAATGAATATGAAGATGGAATAATACCAGAAGAAGATATCGAAAGTTATTTTGTATGGATACCAAAGTTTAGTTATCAACTTTTTGACGAAAATATGGGAAAATATATTGTGGCAACAAGTGTTGATGCAGAAAAGCAAAACAAAGCTATAAATATACGATTTGGAGTAATAAATACCGAAGACATAGAAGGGGAATGTAAAACACCAATGCTTCCAAATGGAGTCCAAGGGGCAAGTGGAGAAAGTGGCCATTGTAAAGTAGGAGATTATATGACCCATCCCGCCTTTTTAGCATTTGATACTACTGGTTTTTGGGTTGGCAAATTTGAAGCAAGTAATAATAATGGAATAAAAATAAAACCAAATCAAAAAGCTTGGATTAATATTAGTATAGGAGATGCATTTCAAAAGTCGCTTGCCTATCAAATTGATTTAGATAGTCATTTAATGAAAAATACGGAGTGGGGAGCAGTAGCCTATTTAACACAAAGTATTTATGGTAGATGTAAGGATGAAAATAATTGTCAGGAAGTTATAGGCAATACTGCCAATGGTTATAAAACAGGATATTCAGGGGCATCAACCAATTATAATGTTTCGTCTTCTGTAGTATCTAGTACAACGGGAAATTATAGCGGAATTTATGATATGAGCGGATGTGGTTGGGAGTTTATGGCGAGTGTCATACTAAATAACACAAATACCGAGCCATTATTTGGTAGCAGTAATTTAACTACTACTCTTTTAAAAGGGGAAAAATATTATGATATTTATAATTATGGAACAGATTATACTCATTGGGAGCGAAGAATCCTTGGAGATGCTACAGGTGAATTGGGACCATTTACTTATACAGATCAGTATTTAAGTTCAATGTTTGGAGATTTAGCCCATCTACCTTATTCTAGTAGCCCATGGATAGTTCGTGGTGCTCCTTGGAACTGTAATACTACAACTTGCGGAGTTTTTGCTTTGGGAATGGCCATTGGTAGTGCCTCTAATAAGGAAATAAATGCTTATAGTTTTCGTGTTGTTTTGACACCAAAAAACTAAAGTTCGAAAAGAGTAAAAATTTTTTAAAAATATACCAATTTTATCGAAATTCAATCAAAAAAGGTAAATTGTCACAACAATTTGCCTTTTTCTATGGAGAATTTGCTTGAAATATGCTCAAATTTAACAAATTGGTTATTTGATTTTCTATTTTTTCTATGATAGATTGTTCCTGCGAGCTGCGAAGTTGTGGAGTTTGCCACCAAATTTTAAAAAGAAAAAGAGGTGGTTCACAGTGGATAAGAAAGATTGTTTAATCATTATCCTATTGTGGATAATTATCCGATTAGTCGAAAAGACGAAACACAAGAACTGACAACTGTGGGGTTTTGGTTGATCGTGGGAATGTGGAGAAAGGATAATAAAAACACCATTTCCGAAGGAATGGTGCTACCAAACTTGGCAAGCACTAAACTAAGTAACTCGCTTAAAATGATTATAATATAAGAAATAGATAAAAGTAAAGAAAAAGTTTGGGGTATTAAAGTTTATAATATTTCGTCGATAAGACCATATTCAAGTGCTTCTTTGGCATCCATATAGAAGTCACGTTCCATATCAGCTTCTAAAACGGAAGCTTTTTTCTTGGTTTTTTTGGCTAAAATTTCGATTAGCTTTTTCTTCGTTTTTAAAATGTGATCTGCAACAATCTTAATATCGGTGGCTTGTCCTTGTATGCCTCCAAGTGGTTGATGGATCATAACTTCGGCATTTTTAAGAGCACTTCTTTTATCACCAGAAGCAAGTAAAAAGGCTCCCATACTGGCTGCTAAACCTACAACGATCGTATGAACATCGCTTTTAATGAACTCTATCGTATCATAAATAGCAAATCCACTGGTAACTTCTCCACCAGGGCTATTGATATATAAACAAATTTCGTCATGACTTAAAGAATCTAAATATAATAATTCACTAATCACAATATTGGCACTATTCATATTAATTTCACCGGTTAAAAAAACAATACGATCCTTTAATAATCTCGAATACAAATCGTAAGCATACTCATGATTACTATTTTTTTCAACTACTGTTGGAATAAGATTCAATTTTATCACCTATTACTATCATAAGTTTGAATACAAAGAATTATACGAGAAAAAAATGTCGTGAAATGAAAAAGTAAATTCCAGTTTCAAAAAGTGAAAATTGAATGAAAGAGAAACGTCCATAATAAGGGCGTT
>CANRJW010000078.1 GCA_947631035.1 uncultured Bacilli bacterium | reverse complement strand
GTTTCCTATTATTATCTAAATAATAACCCCCCCCCCAGACGACTATTTCGCTTGGTTGGGAGGTTCTTTTTGAAACTATTCATTTCTCTTTCTCCTCCATATCTTAATCTAATTCTACACTTTTTTTATTGTTTTGACAAGATATACATACACTTATTGAAATATTTTATGAGCCCAAAATAATTTCTAAATTTTACCAATTTCTTTTTCTTACTACCTTTGCTATAATGAATATGAAAAACATTTGTTCGGAGGTGAAATATGGAAAAACAAAGACATTATTTATGTATTGATTTAAAAAGTTTTTTTGCCTCTTGTGAATGTATTGAACGAGGCCTTGACCCTTTTACAACTCCACTAGTTGTTGCTAATAAAAATCAAGGAAATGGTGCCATTACACTTGCTGTTACTCCTTATTTAAAGAATCAAGGAATTAAGGGAAGAACTAGACTTTACGAAATTCCTAAACATATAAAATATACGATTGTGAATCCTCGTATGAAACTTTATTTAGAAAAATCAAAAGAAGTGGTAAGTATTTATTTGGATTTTGTCTCTGAAGAAGATTTACATATTTATTCTGTTGATGAGTGTTTTTTAGATGTCACCGATTATTTACATTTTTATAAAAAAAGTGATTATGAATTAGCCTTAACAATATTAAATACCATAAAAGAAAAAACAGGTCTTACAGCTACATGTGGCATTGGTCCTAATATGTTGCTTGCTAAAGTTTCTATGGATATTGAAGCCAAACACATGCCTAATTGTATTGCCAAATGGACAGAAGAAGATATTAAAACCAAGTTGTGGGCGATATCTCCTCTATCTGAAATGTGGGGCATTGGGTCTCGTATGGAAAAAAGATTAAATGCTTTAGGTATCTTTAGTATGAAAGATTTGGCTTTATATGATAAAAATAAATTACAAAATAAATTTGGTGTAATGGGTTTAGAACTATGGAATCATGCCAATGGAATCGATACTTCGAGAATCAGTGATTTTAAAAATATGAAAAAAGAAAAGTCTTTTAGTCATAGCCAAGTTTTATTTAAAGATTATTATGGAGAAAATGCTAAATTAATTATTGAAGAAATGATTAGTGTTTTAGGAACTCGTCTTCGTACTAGTGGTTATGTTGCCAAAACGATTGGACTTGGAATTGGCTATTCTAAAATGATTCAAGGAGGATTCTATCACCATCAAAAACTAGAAGTTGCCACCAATGACGAAGAAATCATTAAAAAGGTTTGTTTTCTTTTATTCGACCGTTATTATGAAGATTTACCCATTCGTAAAGTAAGCATTAGTTGTGGAGATTTAGAAAAACAAACGGGAAAACAATTAAATTTATTTGAAGATTATGAAAGTACAATGAAAAAAGAAACCATGAATAAAACCATTGATGAAGTCAAAGAAAAATTTGGCAAAAATAGTTTACTCAAAGCCTCTAGTTTATTAGAAGATTCAACTGCTAAAGAAAGAAATCAAAAAATAGGAGGACATCATGAATAAAGATCGTGGCATTATAAAATGGCTTCCTTTTGATAGTTTAGTGAATAGTAAAAGTGTGGTAGAAAGTATTTTATATGAAAAAAGAAAGGTTAAAAAACCTATTCTTTCTAAAGAACAAATGGAAGAAATTGAAGAAAAATTAATTGAAGCTTTTTATGAACAAGAAAAAATAACGTTAAAAATTTACAAATGTGGTTATATAGAAAGTATTACTTCAACAATTTCCAATATAGACATTACTTATAAGAAAATTTTTTTAGAGACAAACGATATTATTTTATTTAATCAAATTGTGGCTATTTCGCTATAGACGAATTTGATATGGGTTTTCTTTAGAACCATTGCCACTTTTATATTGCACCTTATTTGATAAGTAAAAGGTAGGTTTCACTGCCCGAATATTTGGTTCGTACTCTAAAGCTTTCCCCCAAATTCCGCCATTCAAACTTATAGCTAAAACATTAGTTGAGCTTGTCTTAGAAGGAGTTAGTATACATTCTTCCTCATTTACATAGAACCAAGTATTTTTAACACACTCCCCCGCCATAGAAAGATTACCACCAGCATCGAAATACCCCCACATATAATTTTGATTCGTAGAAGAATAAGAAATATTTGATAAACAAGTTTCTCGATTATAGGTAGTTCCGCCACTTGTAGAATAACCGTAATCACTTGCATAAATCAAAGCAACATTCGTTATCGTGTTAATTGTTCCAGGTACAGCTCCTCCTCCAGTATTACTTCTTTCTGCCACATAATAATTTTTAAATGTTGTTGCATCACTTCCACCTAGATACCATTTGGCTTTTTCTATATAGTTTTGATAAGATTCAATACTTTGCCAATATTCATTATTTAATATTTGAGTATTTAATGAACTATTTAACCAATTGTTTAAATTATTACTTACGGTTCCTGCCCAATAGTACCCTTTTCCAGATAAAGTATTAGAGGTTTCTTTAGCACTATTTCCTACATAGGCCCTATATTTTACTAATTTTACTCTTAATTCATAACTACCACTGGCATCTTTTTGGGTTGGTATAATTCCTACTATACGATAAAGTTTATCTTCATCATTACAATTTCCATCTTCTTCTAGACAGACAAAATTGTCGGGTTCTGGTCCTACATAACGATAATCTGTGATGGCATTGTCTCCAGTTTGAACTGTTTGTTCATGATTTTGAATCAATAACCCACTTTCTGTCACATTGACATTTTCTTGAGCAAGTTTAATCAAATATGAACTAAACAAATATCTAAAAGCAATGGTACAAACCACTTTTTTATTTTCTCCTGGCACTATATTCGTAAGTCCCCAAGATTCATTATCCCATGTAGCACTTGCATCATTTTCACATTTGGCTACTTTTCCATATAATCCGGATTCTTTTGCTGGAAAGTTTCCACTTTGAGGTACATCATCTATTGTGTAAGCAAGAATTATATCTCCATTATTAGAAAAGTCAGGAACTGTTCCTTTTAATACATCAAAAGTTTGTTTCTCTTCATACATAGCAAAACTATGGTATAGACTTATACCTCCAATTATTACTACAATTGCTATTATGCTTCCCATTATAATATTTTTTTGTTTTTTATGTTTATTAAATCGTTTTAAGTCCTCTGGTTTTCTATTATTTAATAGACCCCCCCCCCAGACGACTATTTGCCTTGGTTGGGAGGTTCTTTTTGAAA
>CANRJW010000077.1 GCA_947631035.1 uncultured Bacilli bacterium | reverse complement strand
ACTTTATGTAAAGCATTTTTCTCTTCATTAATATATTCAACAAAACTAACAAGACCATTTTCATAATGGAATTTGGCCTCTTTATTATCTTGTTCGTCTTTAATTTCAATCGTTAAATTGGGAAGCAAAAAAGCACTTTCTTGCATTCTTTCGACAATCGTTGTATAAGAAAAAGAAGCATTCTTAAACATCTCATAATCCGGTAAGAAAGTAACCGTTGTCCCAGTTTTTTTGGTTTCTCCAATCGTTTTTAAAGGACTTTCTACTTTTCCTCCATCACAAAATCGAATGTTACTAATTAAGCCATCGGTATAGATAGTGACATCCATTTTTTTAGATAAAGCATTAACAACACTTGCTCCAACACCGTGCAGTCCACCACTTACTTTATATCCATCGCTTTCAAATTTACCTCCAGCATGTAAAACGGTATAGATAACTTCGGGTGTACTTCTACCACTTTCATGCATACCAATGGGAACTCCTCGCCCATTATCACTTATCGTAATGGATTCATCTTTATTTAAAGTAATCTTAATGGTATCTCCATATCCATTAATAATTTCGTCGATTGCATTGTCAACGATTTCCCAAATTAAATGATGTAAACCTCTTTTATCAGTTGAACCAATATACATTCCTGGTCTTTTACGAACGGCTTCCAAGCCTTCTAAGATTTTAATTGATGATGCATCATATTTTGTCATGTTACCACCTTAAATAAGTATAACATAAAAAAAAAGACACTGCAAAAGTGAGTGTCAAATAAATGTCTTTTATTGAAGTTTGCTACCAATAATTTGAACTTCTTCGTCCATAAAGTTTTTCGTTAAAGCTTGCTCAATCTCTAAAACTTGTTCATAGCTTAATTCTTGTTCTTTTTGATACTTTTGTAATATCGGAAAACTAATTAAATCTTGTAAAGCAAAATACATACAACCTTCTTCAATCATTTCGTCCTTTTTATCTAAAGAAACAACATCGACAGTATCATAAAAAGCCCCTTGTTGGCTATCGAAAAGCATTGCAGACATATTGGTATCAATCTTAGCTCCACGCATTGGATTGGTAATACTATAAAAATAGAAATTGTATTCTAAACTTTCGGCATGATTCGGATTTTGGGCTTCCATAACTTGTATACTTTTACCATCTTCAAAAAGGAAACCACCTTTACTTGTTAAAACAAAACGTAAATCGTCTTTATTAAATTTTTGGTCTTCCACTTGAGGTAGAACATTTAATTCACTACTATTTAACGTCTTCTCAATCTCAACTAATTCGTCGAAAGAATAAGAACTTTTCATTTTGTATACGAAAGGCATAGGTAAATAATCGATATCTTGCATAACATAATTTTGAACATGATAATCAGGTATCCATCCTCCATAAACGGGGCAATCATTTAAAACAACACCTTTTCTTACGGTTTCATAATAGTAAACCCCTTCCACATCGGTAGCATTATGAGCATATTCTTGATTGGGAAACTTTATTTTAGGGTCCGTTATCGAAATATAGGTACTCTCTTTTTTTATAAAATGTTCATTAATCATTTGAATTGATTTTATAGCTTCGGTAACAAAATGATATTCTGGAGTTCCTTCTCCATCATTGGTAATGACAACCATTAAATCTTTTTTAGAATAGGTTTTATTTGCTTCTTCACTTATATTTTCTACACTTATATATTCTGGTTCTTTTTCTACTGTACTTTTGGGATTACAGGAAGCAAGAATAGCGGACAAACCCATCATAGCAGTACTTAAAATAATTTTTTTATACTTTTGATTTCCATTTTTAATATCTTTTATTTTCATTTAAAACTCTTCTTTCTTTGGCAACTTGCTTAGTATACTTGATTTTTTTCTAAAAGTCAAAAGGCTTTTCTATAAGAGAAAAAAGAAAGTGATTGACTTTCTTACACTTTAATCTGTACCAACTTCTGAGGTACTCGCGGTATTTTGAGGTAATTTAGTTGCATCCGTTGCATAAGCAACAACAGAAACACCCGCTTCAAAAGTTTGACCACCAATTGTTTTATTGGCTTCGTTTCCTATCCACAAATGAAGTTCATAGGTTTTGCTTCCTCCGGCACCCGTATCACCTGTTCTTCCTGTTACAACACCGGTTCCAAGGGCATATGTTTTTTGAATATTTTTACCATCCCCATAATTAAAAGTAATATCCGCCGTATTTAAGTCGTCCGTAGTAACAGCTGTTCCGTCTTTAAGTTTCTTTGCTGTTTCGTCTGTTGTTCCAGCTCCATTTTGTTCCTTAAACGTATATTTAATGTAATCTTCTATTTTTTGGTCGCCATTTGTTACTTTATTTTGACTATCTAATTGATTCAAATAAATAGTATAAGAAGCATCAATGGTACAATTATTGGTTATTTTAAAAATATAAGGAGTTAAGTTTTTTCCCTTTTCGTCCGTCATAGGATAGGTATTTGTTAAATTAATATTATTGTTATTATCCACATTTTCCAACTTAACATCAAAGCAACCCGCTGAAATTACATTTTCACCACCTTGAGTTACCGTAATTTTCCATAAAGAATAACTACTTGATAAAAACAAAGTCATGACCATTAATATAGAAATGACCGCCAGAGACACACGATATTTTAAACGCATACAATCACCCTATCTATGTTTCTATTTCTATTTTTATTATAGTCCAAAAAAGGACTTACTACAAGTCCTAACTTAAATTTTTTAACGCTTCTAGTGCTTCTTGTAAAGTTTTGACAGGAATTATATGGACATCTAAATGATTTTTTTCTTGGATTGTTTTGGCCTCTTCATAATTTTCTAAAGGGCATAAAAAGTAGTCCGCATGTTTTTTTTCAGCTCCTAAAAGTTTATACTTTACACCCCCGATTTCTCCAACATTTCCCTCTATATCAATCGTACCGGTTCCCACAATCCTTTTTCCTTTAGTAATGTCTTCTTCTACTAAAGCATTGTAAATTGCTAGCGCCGTCATTAACCCTCCACTAGAACCCGATTCACTTTCTTTGGTTTCAATAGTAATTTTAGGGTCGGTTTCAATTTCGTATTTATTTGCAATACTAATCCCTATTTTATAAGAACCTTCTAGTTCGATTAGTGTTGCAGAGCAATCGATTTCCTGTCCATCACGAAGAACACGAATCTTTACTTCTTCATTCGCATTTAAAGTATCTACATAAGTTTGCAATTCCTCTAAAAAATCAAATTCTTTTCCATTGATTTCTAGGAT
>CANRJW010000076.1 GCA_947631035.1 uncultured Bacilli bacterium | reverse complement strand
AAAGAGGTTTATGGTGGAAGTGAAATGATGAAGAAAGTGAATAAAAAGGTAGAGGATTATGAGAAAGCATTAGATGCTTATTTATTCTATGACAAGAAAGCACTTGATGAAGCAGGAATGTATAAGATGGGAATGGATGAAGGTCTTGCACAAGGAATGATTCAAGGCGAAAAGAAAAAAGCCATTGACACAGCTAAGAAATTATTAAAAATGGGAGTTCTCAATGATAATCAAATTGCAGAAGCAACAGGTCTAACAAAAGCAGAAATCAAAAAGGTTCAAAAAGAAGAAAACGAATCCGAAAAATCAGAAGAATAGTTTTCTTCTTTTTTGTATGAGAAAACCACCCACTATATATAGCAAGTACAGTAAGAGACAAAAATATCGAAATATATGATATCAATCTAGATTTATTAAGTAAAATGGATTATAATGAGATAGAAAAAATGAATGAAAGGGATTTAAAGTGGCTATTGTATATCTTTGTATGTGAAGATAAAAAGCTACGCAAAGAGGTTTATGGTGGAAGTGAAATGATGAAGAAAGTGAATAAAAAGGTAGAGGATTATGAACAAGCATTAGATGCTTATTTATTCTATGACAAGAAAGCACTTGATGATGCAGGAATGTATGAGATGGGTGTTGATGATGGTAAAAAAGAAACAGCTAAGAAGTTACTTCAATTAGGTATAGGAACAATTGAACAAATCATAGAAGTAACAGGTCTAACCAAAGACGAAATTGAACAAATCCAAAAAGAAGAAAACGCATCCGAAAAATCGGAAGAATAGTTTTCTTCTTTTTTCTGATATTCACTTGAAACGATGCTCTAAACAAGTAACGATTAATAATTTTTTATCTTTTATTTGAAAATTCTTCTTCGTTTTCTATTTCTTTTTTTATTTGCTCTAACTTTTCAAAATACTCCAAAGAATAAGCGTGTGTTTCTAATAAATTCTTTTTTTCTTTCATTAATTCCTTAATTACTTTTGGGACCTCTTTTAGATAAGTAGGATGGTGTTGACCAGTTAATTCGCGATATCTTTAAGTGATACGGCTTCTATAGGTTATACTTAAAGTGATACGTTAGACCATCCATAAGAATTGGAGAAAGACTTACTATTGCATTATCGAGTACACCAGAAGATTTATATTGATTTAAAATTTCATTAATTTCTTCTAAACTGGCTTTTTCTAAATGATTTAAAATTTCATTTTTTTTCTTGAAAATATTTGTATCCATTAAAAACACTCCTAAATTAATCATCATATAAAGTCGTTTTGTAAAAAGTTTTTCCTGTTTCTTTAAAATTGCTTGGGAAAGTGTTAAAATAAAAATAGGAAAGGTAAACAAACAATGAATGAAAAAATAAAAGAATTGCAAAAAATTATAGAAGAAAGCAACAACATTGTCTTTTTTGGGGGAGCAGGAGTTTCAACGGAATCAGGTATTCCGGATTTTCGAAGTAAAGACGGTTTGTATCATCAAAAATATGCCTATCCTCCTGAAGAGATTTTAAGTCATACTTTTTTTATGACCCATCCCGAGGAGTTTTATAAATTTTATAAAGAAAAAATGAATTCTTTAAAAATAGAACCAAATGGTACACATCAGAAATTAGTCGAATTAGAAAAAAAGGGAAAATTAAAAGCGATTATTACCCAAAATATTGATGGCTTACATACCAAAGCGGGAAGTCAAAATGTTTTAGAATTGCATGGTAGTATTTTAAGAAATTATTGTATGGATTGTCATAAATTTTATGAAGCGTCTTTTGTCTTTCAAAGCGAAGGAATTCCTAAATGTCGTTGTGGAGGAATGATTAAACCCGATGTTGTTTTATATGAAGAGGCTTTAGATAGTACGACTTTAGAACAAGCCATTCAAAGTATTATGGACGCTGATGTTTTAATTGTTGCTGGAACTAGTCTGCAAGTGTATCCCGCAAGTGGTTTGATTCGTTATTTTCGAGGGAAGCATTTTGTTTTAATTAATAAAGAAAAGACACCTTATGATTCTTTAGCAGATCTTGTTATTCATGATGCTTTAGGAAATGTCTTTCCATATTTATAGAAAGGAAACAAAAAAATATGTCTAAGAAAAAATTAAGAACACTTTTGGTGACTTTATTTGTATTTCTTTGTTTAAGTGGCTATGAGTATTATTTTCAAACAAAAGAAAACTATACATCGTATTCGCTTGAAGAAATACCTACTTATAACGGAAGTAATTATGTTATTTTAAATGACAATCAACCTGAATTTCAAGAAAGTGATTATTCTAAAGAATCTTTTGAACATTATAGTGAACTGGATAATTTAAATCGAGCAGGAGTTGCTTTTGCTAATATTGGTATCGATTTAATGCCAACGGAAGAGCGAGGAAGTATTGGAATGATTAAACCAAGCGGATGGCATACAATCAAATATGATTTTATTGATGGAAAATATTTGTACAATCGCTGTCATTTAATTGGATTTCAATTAACAGGAGAAAATGCCAATAATAAAAATTTAATTACTTGTACAAGACAAATGAATACAAAAGGAATGCTTTCTTTTGAAAATCAAGTGGCAGAGTATATAAAAGCAACTCATAATCATGTGTTATATCGTGTCACACCCATTTATGACGAGGAGAATTTAGTAGCAAGTGGCGTTGTCATGGAAGCCGCATCGACAGAGGATAAAGGAGCAAGTTTGTCTTTCCATGTTTTTGTTTATAACGTTCAAGAGGGTGTAGAAATTGATTATAAAACCGGAGAAAGTCATCTGCAAGAATCTTAAAGAAAAAGGAAAAGAAAATTGACAAAAGAGAATAATAAAAGATATAATGAAGATAATAGAGGAGTTGTAAATATGACAAAGGATATCAAAAAGAAGAAAAATAATAAAAAGAAAAGAGGATTTACCATTGTGGAACTCTTGGCTGTTATTGTAATACTTGCCATTATTATTACGTTAGCAGTAAATGGTTATGGAAAAGTAAGTGTAAATGTCAAACAAAAAGCCTTTGCAAACCTAAAAACACTTATTGAAAACAAAGCCGCAGATTATGCAAGTGATACAGGTAACTTATTAACCAATGTGGGAGAATTAGTGCATACGGGCTATCTTGAAGCAAGTGATGAAGAAGGAAATTTAAAAAGTCCGGTAGATGGCAGTATTTTAAATTGTCATATTGTCAGTATCACGAAAGAAAATGATGTTTATTATGGAAAATATTCCGATGAGGAAGAATGTGAAGTATCGAATTTAACCATTACCAATCTTAATTTAGTCAT
>CANRJW010000075.1 GCA_947631035.1 uncultured Bacilli bacterium | reverse complement strand
GCCAAAAATTAGGTACAATAATTTTATAACACGTCTTTCGTATACTCCAGACGTGCCATAAAATACTTAACATTATAGCACGTATTCTTTTTCTCCGCATAGAATTAAATAAAAATGTGTTATAATACTTTACAAAGGAAAGTGAAGTTTATGCCCCTTATTACCACTCATAATTTTTTTGCCAACGATGTATATGCATTAACCCCTAAAAACATCACCAATACTTTTCAAGAAAAGAAAAACTCTTATGAACTTTTCGCCCAAGGTTTTGATCCTTTTGTCTTCTATGAATTTTTTAAACCCAAGAAAAAAGATTTACAAGGATTTTGTCATATCAATCAAACCGATACTTTCTTTTTAAACTATATTCATTTATTAAAAGAAAAACATCTAGAAGAAAATCCAACACTTCTTGCTATCCTTTATGGCCATTTAACCCACTATGTTTTGGATTCTACTGAACATCCCTATATCGTTTATAAAACTGGAGAATACCACAAAGAAAATCCGGAAACTTTAAAATACAATGGCAAACATAACAAAATGGAAATGCAAATTGATGCCTATCTCTATGAACAAAAATTTCACAAACCTTACAAAAACTTTGCGATTCACAAAAATCTAATCACCAAAGAAAAACTAAAACCAGAAATTCTTTCCTTTTTAAATGAAATCTATGAACATACTTTTCAAATTACAAAAGGCGGAGAAAAATACCAAAAAGGTTGTCAAAATATGTACTATTCTTATAAGTTTTTAATCGTCGACCGAACCGGTCTTAAAAAGATTTTATATAAAGGAATCGATAAACTCACCAAAAAGAAAAAAGGTGTCTACGAAAACTATAGTGCACACGTCACAAATATTCCTAAAACGATTTTTAATAACGAACACTTAGAATGGCAAAACCCATGGGATGCCACCTTAAAAAGTACTGAGTCTTTCTTTGATTTATATGAAAAAGCAAAAAAACGTTGCACCGAATTATTTAAAGCCACGCATGAGTTTCTTCATAATCAAATCAAGGAAGAAGAATACAAACAAGTTTTAAAAGACTACTCTTATGTAACTGGTTTTTCTTGGCATGATAAAAGAAAACTACAACATTTAGAATTTTAAATTCCCCATCGCTCTAGCAATCAATTTTGCTAGTTTTTTTTGGTAGTCTGCTTTCACCAGTAATCCCCTTTCATAAGGATTGGATAAAAAACCACATTCAATCAAGACTCCTGCTACCTTTAACTCTTTATACATATACGTGGTTTTCGGAATTAACTTAATATCCCTATTTGTATTCAAAGTTTCATTGAGTTCCTTTTGGACACTTAAAGCAATTTCTCTATTTTTTTCATTTTTTTCATTATAAAAAACTTGTGGTCCATAATAACTAGCATCATCCAAATAATTTAAATGAATCGATAGGTAATAATCTGCTCCACTCGTATTAATCATTTTAATTCGATTATCAAAATCACTTTTTTTACGCCAGTAAGCATTCGGTTTTGATAAATCATAGTCATCGTTACGAATTAAAAGTACACTTGCTCCTAGCCTCGAAAGTTCCTTTTCCAATTCCAAAGAAATAGCAAGATTTATATCTTTTTCATAAATGTTTCCATACATGGTCCCTGGGTCTACCCCACCATGTCCAACATCCACAACAATCAACTTTCCTGTTAAAGGAAGAGATGCAAATACAATCGGGTTGGCTAGTATACAAATAGCAATCACAAAAAAAATGCATATTTTTACGAAATACTTTTTCATAGTACATCTTATGCATTTTTCTTTCTTCTAAAACTTATTTTTTTACTAAAACAGGTGTACCAATAGATGCAGTTTCAGACACTTTCACAATATCTTCATTTTTCATATTTACACAACCATGGGAACCATTCGTTAAATACGTATTTCCCCCAAAATCTGCTTTTGTTCTCCATCCGTGGGAAAAACCATCTTCATTGGTATGATATTCCGCATCATGTAATCCTTCATTTCCGTTAAACTTCATCATGATATCCACATAAGTTTTATAATCCGGACCAATTAAATAACGATTATACGAAATATCATAAATAGCAAATAACCCTTCAGTGGTTGGGGTATTTGGTCCCCCTGTTACCACTGGCGTATCCAAAATGACTTTACCATCTTTATAAAGTTTTAATTCTTGGTCACTTATATCTACCACTACAAAGGTTCCCGATAATTCTTGTAAAGCACTCTTTTTAACATAACCAATAGAATCATTGGTTGTTACTAAATAATCTTCTTCGTTTTCTTTATAAATTTCAAAGCATTCAAGTGCCGGAATCATACGTTTTTCTTCTTGTTTTGAATCACTGATTTCGGCAGGAATTGTCATTTCAACATCTTCTTTAGCATAACCAACTTTTAAAAGATTACTATTCACTAAATAGCCAGTTTTTGGTGTGACAAATTCCTCATTGATAAAGCCCGTTTTTCCATAATAATCCACTTGATACCAACCATCTAAATAATCTAAGGTATCAATCGTAGAATTTTCTCTTAACACCCCAATCACATCGCCATCTTTACTATTTCGAATATTGACATCCACATTGGCTGTAACAGTTAAAATAGGCAAAAACAATTGATTTTTTAATAAAATTTTTTCTCTTTCTGTTGGTGAAAGTTCTCCAAATGGAGTTGCTTTTTCTCCCTCTTCATAAGACTCTAAATCTTTTTTTAGAGAATCGTCATAAGATAGTTCTATTTTTTCTTCTTCTCCAGGGTAATAAGCACAACCATTTAATTTTAAGCTAGTTAAACTAAGCAGTAAAGCATACAGCATGGCTTTTTTCTTCCTCATGTTCATATTAATCAACTCCCTTTTTTTAAAAAACGTCCTTTATTATAGCACATTTTATAAAAATTGCAAGTATCCCCGTTTTTTCCTGGCAATCGCTGTGCAATTATAATACAAATGTGACAGTTATTCCAATTTACCATCAAAATTTCAGGAACCGATGATGTGATAATAAGGCAGAGGCTCAGCAGCGAGTAGCAAAGCTACAATCTGCCTGAGGCACAAAAGCCTATCACATCATCCCTAAAATTTTAAAGTTTTCTCGGCATAAACTTTATCAAAGAAGAAATAATTGCACAGTGTAGGTTTGTCAAACCAATCCAACTCAATTTTTGGAAAGGAATGAGAAATCTATGAGTAAACCAAAAATTACTCAGCAGATGAGATACCGAGAGTCTCTCATCAAATACGCCAAAAAACATGGCGTATCCAAAGCTTCTCGTGTTTACAACACGAATAGGCAATACATCTATCGTTGGAGGAAACGTTACAACGGAGATGTTCGTTCTCTAGCAAATGAGAGTACAAAACCGAAAAGTCATCCTAATCAGCATACGAAAGAAGAATTAAAGTTAATTCAAGATGTCTTTCGTAAAAACCAGAATACCGG
>CANRJW010000074.1 GCA_947631035.1 uncultured Bacilli bacterium | reverse complement strand
GATAGGTGACGCGTCCCCTGCGCTCCGGTTGTTTCATCCGGCGGGCAGGCCAATATTTTGGTCCACACTAGGAGATTCGAACTCCTGATCTCCTGCGTGACAGGCAGGCGCATTAAGCCAGGCTATGCTAAGTGTGGATATATGATGGGAAATACTCCCATCGCGGTGGACCTAGGGAATTTCAACCCAGCCCTTACAATTATTTTATGACAGTTAATTTAGCAAATCAACTCTTGATCTTTCTTGCTGTTCTTTATTTACATAGACATATACAGCAAGTTTTATAGAACATTAAATATTTTTTTTTTACTTTTGTGTTCCCCTACAAGAAATACCGATGTAATGAGCGCTCCAGGGATAAACAGCAAGCACTTTGTATTCTAATTGCTCTTCAGGAATATCTGTCAAAGCACATTCATAGAAAGCATGATACTGCCCATCATATTCTTCACTGTTAGACACACTAAGAGCAATTGCATGGTTGCCGTAGAATTCTTTAAGAAATTTTCCAAGCGTCATTTTTTATTTCCTCCAGTGCCCTTAAAATCCCCAGACATTTTCACAATCATTCTTGTACCTATCAACAATCCACTGAAGGCCTTCCATTCTGTATTTGATAGTACGATCACCATTGGAAGTTTTACCATCAATGTCTTGAACCTTAGTGTCTTGGAATCTCAAAATAGCTCTAATTCCCTGCTTTTCGGTATATTCAAGCCCAACGTAAGTGACCACAGTCGTTAGAACTGAACCTTCTCCCAGCTCGCAGTATCCAATATGACGGGTATACGTGCCCTCAATGGACCTTGCAAGCTCTTCCATCTGTGAAGCTTCTTTTTCAATTACGCTCAACAACTCTGCAACGCTGGTACAAACAGGTGTCTTTTCCCTCTTCATAACTCTTATACCTCTTTCTCAATTTCTACATATATTATATAATACAATGGAAAGAGAATCAACTAAAATTACTCAGAGAAATGCTCTTTTATCAAATAATCATAAAGTTCTTCTGGTGATGTAAGAGATACAACTGTACCATCATTTCGTTCAATTGCTTCTCCAGCCATATCATTTTCACCAAAATCTAATTCATAAATGAAATAATCAATATCATTATCAGAATCATTAAAAACATCTTGAAGAAGTCTAATTAGTTCAGTTTCATACCTTGTATGTGGATAAAAAACAGAATCTTCAAATTCTTCTGTAAAGATTTCATTAATTTGATCTACTTTCTCTTTTCTCTCTTTAATGAAATTGATATAGTGTACAAATTGCTCTTTTGTTAACGGTGCCTTATTCATAATACAATTCCTCCAGTCTTACCAAATAGAAATATCAGGGGCATACATATACACTGCATGATGAGTTATATATGTACGCAGATCTGCATGTAAGCGATACCACACCTTTCTTGCATTAAAAGGCGATCTAACTGTTACTATAGCTGAGGTGCCCAGCTTCTTAATGCAACCTACAATCCTCTGAATAGACAGGCCTGTTGCATTAGAAAGTTCTGAAGGTGTAATAGAATTCCCTCGGTATATCTCTTTTACAATCATGGAGTGCTCCTTCTTTTCCATAATTGTCTTAATGAGATTACGTAATTTTAGATCGTGATCTGTCACAACGTTGTATCTATAAATAGTATCGTATAGGAAGTCAATGATAACTACATTGTTGGATTTATAGATTTCTTCGTCCTCAGATCTGTCAATGATGCCACTCAGGAATTTAAGAGTCTCAAACAGATCCTGTTGTCTATTAAGAACACCATCAACATAATTACGGATGATGTCCTCTCCGAACTTCACCAAGCTACTATATTCCAGGGAGGTAATAGTATCAAGATTAACTGCTTCCTTAGAAGTAATACCAAAGTACTTCTGTAATGCAGCAACAACTTTTTCATTATCCATGTTTTTATTTATTCACCCCATCTGGTACTAATTCTGTACACATAGCTTGTAACTTTTTCTGATAACTTCTTGTTTCAGGTGTAAATGTATGTACTTGAATATTAAAGTTTTCAAGAGCTGGTCTAATATTTTTATCCATGTGTTCAGGAACTTTAATATTTTCTCTTCTTACCTTTCTTGCAAGTTTACCGTTTGTGTAGATAACAATGGGATTCTTATTAATAGTTGCAATAGCTGTCTTGGAATATGTATTAAGAGCTTCATTTAAGCTCATGATATCAAGAAGAGATTTAGTCCTTACAGGTTTTAATGCTTTATAAGATTTAGAACTACTACCCCATGTAATTGTGTATGCAAATACACCTAGTTTCTTTTTCTTATTCAACTTATTCCAAATGTAAATAATAACTTGATCTTCCATAAGTGATCCTCCACTAGGGATTAGTACTCTTCCTCTACTATCCCGATAATTTTAATTTGTTTTTGATAAATGTCTTCAATGTGCTCTAAGTAGTAATCGTTACCATATCCAACATCCATTCTCTCTATGTCATACCATCTTTTTGCTTTTTCCAGGTCGGAGAGATACTTCCAGGTTTTCTTTAAACATACATTCCACTTAGATCCATAAATAGATTTGGGACAAAAATGAGTAAATTCAAGAGCTACATCAGCACTCTCAAGGGCTACTTCAACTATATTATCAAAATCACCATATTCAAATTTGCAAATAGGGTGCTTTCTTTTTCCAAGGAGATCTGCAACTTCTTGGATGGTAAGCAACTTAGGTTCTTCAAATTTTTCAATCTTCATTTTACCACCTCACAGTTTTGTTTTTTACATCAAAAGAGATAAAATCTGCACCGCCAAAGAAAATACGAAGCTTATTAAAATCTCTTTTAATCTCTATAATGTTTTGTCCCCTAGATTTATAAAATCTATAATGCTTAGCAAATTCTAGAATATCCTCATCTGATAAGTATCTATGAAGAATTTCATATTCTTCACCATCTTCAATCTCATAATATTCTTTAATACTTATCATATAGTTACCTTAGATATCAGTTCGATCTGTTTGAGTATAGTCTGTAAACATTCTGATATTTCTTCTATTCTCATCTTCATTGCCAGTATCAAAATCAAAAATTCTTTCAAATTTGCCTTCTACATGAGTGTGTACAAGCCCATCACCAAAAGTTTCCAACCTGATGTCTCTATCATTATAGCGGAATTCAAGGACATAACTACCTACATACTCTCTATCCCCGCCATAAGTGACTGTCTTCTCTTCAACAGTTACTTGAAGGTCTCTCAGAAAGAACTGGTCATTAAGGACCATGAAAATCCTACCCAGATCTCTGATAAATCTGTTATCAAGCGTCATCATATCTATTTCACCTCACCTACTTTAACGGTACTCTCCATAAGAATCGACGCGAAAGTCGTCGTGATGTTCGTACAACCACTTCCACATATTCTTCTCTTTACGGAAGAAGAGCTGAGTACCATCCTTGAGCTCGATGCGGTAGTTCATGCTCTTCGGTCCCTCTACATTGCAGAAGCTCTTGTCACCCTTAGT
>CANRJW010000073.1 GCA_947631035.1 uncultured Bacilli bacterium | reverse complement strand
TGTTTTTGATATGCTTGATTCATTTCCACAATAATTTGCATGTGGTCAGTAATCTTGATGGTCATATCGGTGGATTGCTTCTTTTGTATTTCTTGTCTTTTAGCAATTTCTTCACCACCTATATAAGTGGCATGATACAAAAGATTTTTATCGATACCTGTGATTTCACTAATCAAACCTGCAACCATACTTCGGCTTTGTGGTTTGGTCATGAAAGCTTTGAACATCCAATCATTTTTCAAGTTGATTGTTTTTGGCTCTTCTTGAGTAAACATTTTTCACCTCCATTCTTATAAAAAGAAGTATCTCTAAAAAATACTTCCTCTACTTATATATATACAAGGCAAATTTGTGATTTCCTTTTTTTCAAACAAATTTTTTAAAAAAAGTGCAAAAAAGTAGACACTTTTTTACACTTTTTCTAATAAATAATCACTAACGGCTTTACTGATATAACGATTGATATAAGCAAAATAATTGGTGATTCCATTATAATGACTCACACTAGGACTTACTGCCACCATGCTATATTTAGCCTGATCAAATGGTGCATACATCGCAAATGTATTATTGATAGTCGCGACATCTCCCACGCCATCTCCATCACTATCATAAATGGTTTCACTAGTTCCCGTTTTTCCTGCCGCATTAAAAGCTGGATCGACATAACCAGAACCAGTTCCTCCATTGATAACTTCATAAAAACCTTTTTTTATTCGCTCAAAATAAGTTTCTTCTAAAGAAAAGGTACTCAATACATTATGAGGATTTTCTAAAATCGTATTGCCCTCATTATCCACTATCTTATCCATTAAAGATAAAGAATAACGCACTCCATCATTGTATAGAGTATTGATATATTGTAAAAGAGCTAAAGGGGTATACGTATCATATTGTCCAATGGCAAAATTTAAAAGTAAATCGGGGGCTATTTTACTCCCCTTAATCCCCGTTTGTTCATCGGGTAAATCAATACCGGTTTTTACCCCAAGTCCAAAAGAAGCAAAGGCATCACGATAGATAGTAAATTCTTTTTCACTGACTTGCATCTTTAAATTAGGTTTATAGGAATAACCAGCCAGTTTAATAGCCAATAAAAATTGATAATAATTGCTACTCGTTTTTAAAGCCGTAATATCATCAACATACCCTAAACTCTTATAAGAACATTTTTCAGGAACTAAATAAAGTTTGACACAAGAATCTTTAATTTTTTTCCCAACCTCAACCAGATTTTGTTGGTAAGCCATCGCCATTGAAGCTCCCTTTACAATACTTCCAGCGGTAAAGGATAAATTAAGAACATCACTTTCCACGTTTTTAAAAACATCCTCTTTAATGAGTTTTAAACCCACAATTGAATAAATACTGCCGTTACTCGGATTCCCAACAATTACATAACTACCATGATAATACTCGGTATTTTTTAGTTGTTTACCTTCTAGAATCTTTTCTTTGACGATTTGTTCTATAGCAAGTTGCATTTCAATATCAATAGAAAGAACCAGGTCATTGCCTCTTTTTCCTTGAGAAACCAACATGAGTGTTCCATCTTCCATAACTTTATACGTATCTTTTTCACCTCTTAAAAATTCCTCGTACTCTTTTTCTAAATAACTAATACCGACAATATCTTCCATGCTATAACCATTTTCTTTATACTCTTGCTCCATCTCTTTGGGAATTTTTCCAACACTCCCAAAAATACTTTTGAGCGTATTACCATAAGGATAATCTCTTTTAAAATACATTTCACCAGTTATTCCTTGTATTTTGGCTTCTAAAGTATGAGCGTATTCTTCTTCGCTCACATCCAATTTAATTAATTTAGCATCATAATAATAGCCTTTATTCATTAAACTATAGATATAAGCTGCTGTTTCATCTTTTTCGTCATAACTATCTATTACTTCTTTGGTGACACGATCTAGTTTTAAAGCATACAAATCTTCACTATTGAGTTTTCTTTTTTCATAAAGATCATATTCTTCCTCGGTAATTAAATTTTGAGCTTCTTCTTCATGAGTTACCAACCAAAATTTTTTCAAATCATTTTCGCGGACTTGTTCTTTAAAAGTTAAAAGTTCCGCCAGTTCTAAAGCAATAGAGATTTCTTCTTCAGTAGAAACTTGATTTACTTTTCGATACACGATTGCTCTTACTCCAACGTTATCCACTAAAACATGTCCATGAATATCAAGGATTCTCCCTCTTGGTCTTGATAAAGAAGTTACGTAAATATTTGTCTTTTCTTGATAACTCTTTTCATAATAAGGACTATTTTGAAATACTCTAAAATAAAGTAAAAAAATAGTCAAAAGAAAAAAGAAAATGATAAAACCTACATAGAATTTTTTCATAAAAAAACACCTACTATTAGTATTCAAAAAAAACATTTTTTCATACAATATACTAGGTGGTTTTATGTATAACATTATCGAAAGGTATATGGAGAAATTAACAAAAGAACAAGTCTCTACTTTTGCTCTTAAAAATAATATTTTTCTATCCGAAGAAGAACTTGATTTCACTTATCTTTTTGTGAAAAAAAATTGGGCAACTATTATTGCTAACCCAAATTCATTAAACCTAGATCGTTACAAAGATAAATTCACCGCAGAAAATTTAGGTAAAATCAAGAAACTCTTTAAAGAATACTCCATTCGTTATAAAAATTTCTTATAGTATTCTTTGACTTCTTCGACTAAATTAGGTTTAAAAATTCCTGATTTTAAAGAATCAATTTCTTGCTTATAAGGGGGATATTCTTTTTCTATATAAGGTGTTTCTAATATTTTAGGAACATCTTTTAATTTTTCATGAGAGGCAATCTTATACAATGTGTCAAAACCGATGGTGCCTAATCCTAAGTTTTCATGACGATCTTTATGACTGCCTAGAGGATTTTTACTATCGTTTAAATGCACACAATGAACTTTTTCTAAACCGATTAAAGTATCAATTTTTTCAAGTAAAGCATCAAAATCATTTAACTCATACCCCGCATCGTTTAAGTGACACGTATCGATACAGACTCCAATATGATGAGAATTGACTCCTTCTAGAATTGTTTTTATTTCTTCTAGGGTACAGCCACATTCCGTTCCTTTGCCTGCCATCGTTTCTAAAAGAATCATAGGTCCATCTTCTTCTATAATAAAGTTTAAAGCGTCAATAATATTTTTTATCGCCACATCTTTACTTAAAGAAACCGCACTTCCTGGATGTACCACAATATAAGAAATCCCCAAAGTTTTACATCTTTTTAATTCTTGTTTTAAAAAATTAATACTAAATTGCCATTTTTCTTCGTCACTATTATTGGCTAGATTAATAATGTAGGGAGCATGACAAATTACATTTTTAAGGGCTATACCATTTTCTTCCATTACTTTTTTCGCTTCTTCCGTTTGTTTTTGATCTAAATCTTTTCGAATGGTATTTTGTGGAGCCCCCGTATAAAACATAAAGGTATTTGCTCCATAACTTAACGCTTGTTTTACACTTCCTAATAATTGTTCATTCGTAAAATTTACATGTGATCCAATAATCATATACTTCACCTTTT
>CANRJW010000072.1 GCA_947631035.1 uncultured Bacilli bacterium | reverse complement strand
TTTATTCTCCAAATCTATTTTTATATTTTCATAGATTTTTTCTTTATACGTATTTTTTATATAATTTGTACGATAACTATCTTTTACTCCTTTGGCTTTAAATTTAGGATATCCACCTTTTTTAGCAAAATATTTTTTAAAGCCATTTTCTAAATCAAACAAAGCGCATCTTAATGCACAACTATCTACTTCTTTTAAAAATGGATAGGTAACCATTAAAGAGGGTATCTGTTTTATCAAATCAAAATTTGACAAAAGTATATTTTCATTTTTCTTGTTTAACATATAGTTATAAAGAAACCGAGTACAACCTATTGTTTTGTGAATGAGTTCCTTTTGATTTTCATTAGGATACATTCTAAATTTATATGCCTTATTGATAATCATAACTATTTCCCCCTTCTGTGTAAAACACATTATACAACAGCAAACTATTGTTCTTCAAGATATTTTTAAAATTTTTTAGAACTTTCCTATAAAATAAAAAAATACCAACTTATCTTAAAATTGATACTTTTTAATATTCAAATCTAAACTTTTAATGCGTTTAGATAGCTTTCTTTCTGGTGCCCCTGGCCGGACTTGAACCGGCACAGTATTGCTACTACTGGATTTTGAGTCCAGCGCGTCTACCAATTCCACCACAGAGGCATAAATAGATTATAGCATAGAATTTCTAATTTTTAAACCTCTTTTTTGTAAAGATAAAAAGTATAGAATCTGTAAATTGACATTTATAATCTATTCTTCTTTATAAATACTTGTAAACAATTCCTTTTCTTCGTCATTACTTCCATATTTACTCATATCAATCTCTGGTAAATCATCAAGAGTTGCTAGTCCAAAATAATCTAAAAAGTCACTCGTAGTTTTATAAAGATTTGGTCTACCTGGCATGGTACTTTTACCCGCTTCTTTTAACAAACCTTTAGCAACCAACCTGCGAATCATATGACTAGAAGATACGCCACGCATCTCATCGATTTCCACTCTTGTAATGGGTTGATTATAAGCTACTATAGCAAGCACTTCTAAGGCACTGGGCGTTAATAAGTTATTTTCGGGATTTTCCACTAACTTTTTATAATATTCTTTATGTTCTTGTTTAGTGGTTAATTTAAAAGCATCTCCAAGATAACTAATGCGTATTCCTCGGTCATTGCTTTCATAGGAACTTTTTAGTTCTTTTAATAACTTTTTTGCTTCTTCTAAACTAATTTCTAGAATCTCACAAATTTTATTTAAGGTAATTCCTTCATCTCCAACAACAAACAAAATACCTTCAAGTACACCTTTCAAATCCATATGCACTACCTACCCTCCACAATAATATTGCCAAAATTTTTTTCTTGATACAGATTAATTTCAGCATTTTTATTCATTTGCAAAATAGCCAGAAAAGTAACAATTAAATACTCTTTCGTCATTTCCTCAAACAAATCAACAAAATTGACTTTTGCACCCTTTTTCAATTTTCTTTTTATGGAAAAAATACGTTCTTCCACACTCAATTCTTTTTTGGTAATTTTGGTTTGAATGGGTTTTCGTTCATTTAATCTTTCTTGAAAAGATAATAAAGCGTTTACCAAATCATCAATCGTTACACTTCCATCATTCGTAAGAGATTGGTCGGTATACTCTTTTAAAGAAGCAGGGCCTTTGGTAAAGAAATCACTTCTTTTTTCTTCCAATTCCTTAAAGACTTCTGTCATATTTTTATACTTTTCATATTCAATGATTCTTTGTTTTAATTCATCTTCGCTATTGATATCGTACTCTTCTTCTAAAGGCGCATCCTCTTCCTTGCTTCCAATTAACATTTTACTTTTTAAATGTACAAGGGTTGCAGCCATCACTAAAAATTCACTGGCAATATCAATATTCAAATCTTGCATTTTTTTAATATAATTCAAATATTCTTCAATTATCACATTGGTATCAATTTCATAAATATCCATTTCTGTGGAACGAACCAAATGCAACAATAAATCAAGTGGTCCATGAAAGTTATTAATATCAATTAAGTAATCCACTTGACATTCCTCCTTTATTTACAACTAAACCCGCGCGACTCCATTTCAAAATTGATTACTTTAGCAAGTGTTTCATTCGAATAATAATACTTATTTTCATTCTTTGCTATTTTAGCAGTTTTTAAATCAACAGTGGTATTGGCAACAAAACTAACTCCTGTATCAACAAACACCGATGTTACACCATCTAAAGCATTTAAAGATTCTGAACGAACTTTCCAATCATTTAACAAAGTCAAATAATCTTTATTGGCACTATTTACACTGACACTCTCTTCAACTTCATATAATTTTTCATTTTGAAATTTATATGTTAAGGTTTCTATTGCATTGGTACAAGTTAAAATCGTTTCATCTGATTCATTCTTTTCTAAAACGACATTAGGATAATCACTTGTTTCTTTTTGAACAAAAGAAATTTTTTCAACATTCTCTATTGTGGTACTGCTTAATGAAACTATAATAGTTAAACTTGTCTCCCTATTCACCACATCTTCTAATAAAATGCGATCCAATAATGTATTATCTTCGGTATACAATTCCAAGAAATAATTTTCAGCATCAAAATCAAAACGGGTTTGATTATTATTGGTAACTTGAAAAGACAAGGCTTCATCGGTTAAAGAAAATTGATTCAACGTCACTTTATCTTCTAAAGAAATAGACAATGTATCACTTAAACTATACATTTTTATTTCTTCTTCCGGAGCCAGTGGTTCTTCTTCTTTAGGAGTTTCTTTTGGTGTTTCATAAGAAGTTGTTTCATCTTCACCTTTTATATAATTTGTAATAGTTGGCAAAAAGAAAATAAAAGCAAGCAATAAGCCAAATAAAACAAGAATAAACACTGGACTTTGATTTACTGAACTTATTTCTCCTATTTTGGTAATAGAAAGTTCTTCTTGATTTACTTTTAAATTTTTATAATTTATTTTATCTTTTTTTTCTTTCGCCATCAAATATCCCTTCATTCTTATAAAAATAATTATAGCACGATTATCCGCTCTTTATCAATGTTATCTTTTTATTTCTTAAGTTTAAAAAGAAAGGAAAACAAAACGGAAATAAGAACTGCACCCAAAAGACTACATCCATAACGAAATAAACTAGAAGCAATCCCCATAATGCCATTGGCTTGAAAACCGGATAAAATTCCTAATAAAAACATAGAAACTAAATGATAAAGTTTTGTAATCACATCAATTCCCGCAAAAAGAGTAAACCTACCATAAAAACGGAAGATGGTAAAATATAAATCAAATAGGCCATCCATGGCTTCAAATAACTTCACAATGACAGGTAAAAGGAAAATAAATACTAAAATAAGACCAAATAGAACAAGTACAAAAGTATTACTTTGTTCTTCATCGACAATTTCTCCTATTTTGGTAATAGAAAGTTCTTCTTCATTTATTTTAATGTTATCATAATTAAAACTTTCTTTTTTCATTTTCGTCTAGTCGAGTAGACGTCTCGACATACCTCTCTTTCTATCATTAATTTATTTCTGTGAGAAGTTGTCTAACGCCCCTCAC
>CANRJW010000071.1 GCA_947631035.1 uncultured Bacilli bacterium | reverse complement strand
TATATTAAAATTTTCATTTTAATATCTTTTTCATTTAATATGACTAGTTTTCCATAAAACTTTTCACACTATCCTTATCATTTTTTCTTCCATACTATCCAATACTTCTTCGATTTCATCATTAATAATTTCAATTTTATAAAAATCTTTTAAAAAACCTTTATATACTTTCATAGCCATTTCTAATACTCTTTTTGGTGTCATATCTTGTTCACTTAATCGATTAAATTCATCCCAATCCATAAGTCCATCAAAATCATTGTATAAACTTTCTGGAGTATTTCCGCGGCAATTACTTTTTTCTATAGTTCCATCTTTATAATAATATTTAAATCGATAAGCCATATGTGCTTCCACCTCTTTTTAATCTTACGCATTTTTAAAAGTTATCACTGCTCTATTAAATTTTCCAATATATTCAATATTAAAATTATTTTTAGTATAATTTTTTACAACATTAATCCAAAACGATTCTGCTCTTTTGGAACATGGTAAAGATTTTATTTCCCATGTTCCTTTAAACATATTAAAAATTTCATTAATGGCAATTTTTCCTATACCATTCCTTTTATAATTATTTAAAACAAATAATTCTTGAATAATATTTTTATCGTCATGCAAATCAACTAAAATAAATCCATTTATATTGTTCTCACTTGTTATAAAATACGCTCGTGAATTTTCATTGTTAAAATAATAATCTAAATCATAATCATATAAACCACATGAAGAATTAAAATCAATCGGAAAATCAGCACTAATATCATGTAAATATAACTGCATTAACTTTTCCAAAACTTTCTTTTTTTCTAATGATACCATTTCTAATTTAACTTTCATTTTAACCCTTCTTTCTTTTTGAGTAAACTTCATGCCCTCTTATATTTATTTTATATGGATTTACAAAACAAATCAAGGTTAAGAATTCATTTAATTTGCTACCCAAAATCTATAAAAATAGTGTACAATACTTTTAAGAATTGTTGGTGATTTTATGTTTGTGAATAACCTAAAAGTATCGATAAAAAATACTACCATACTTAAAGATATCTCCTTTGTATTAAACAAAGAAGATCGCGTTGGACTTGTCGGGGCCAATGGAAGTGGAAAATCAACTCTTTTAAAAGCACTTTCCAAAAATATTTCCATCGATTCAGGAGAAATTAAAGTACAAAATGAAACCATTGGATATTTAAAACAAGAAATTACTCAAGAAGATTTTGACTATACCATTTTAGACTATATCAAAAAAGAAATTGGTATGGATAAAATCGAAGAAAGACTTCATCATTTAGAAAAGAATTTAACAGAGGATGTTATGAATGAATATGGAGAACTTTTAAACCAATATTTGCAAATGGATGGGTATAACTTTTTAGATAATTTAAAAATAGTTTTAAATGGATTAAACGTAAAAGAAAATTTAGATGCCAAAATCAAAATATTATCAGGAGGAGAAAAAATCAAAATTTTACTTACTACTCTACTATTACAAAATACCGATATTTTACTTTTAGATGAACCTACCAATAATCTTGATTTAGAAGCCATAGAATGGTTAGAAAATCATTTAAAAAATTCTCATAAAAAAATGATTATTGTTTCTCACGATGAAATGTTTCTAGAACATCTTGTCACTAAAATTTATGAATTAGAAAATGGGGCTTTAAAAGAATACCATCTTTCCTATTCTGAATATTTAAAAGAAAAAGAATTAGAATACAACAGAAATTTAGAAAATTATTTAAATGCAACAGCTTTAAAAGATAAATTAAAAAAACAATTACAAATCAAAAAAGAATGGGCAAATAAAGGTGCTCATAAAAAAGCCAATAACGATAATGATAAACTAGCCAACAATTATGCTAAAGAAAGAACAAATACAAAAGATATTTCTAAATTGACGAAAGAAATAAATGAATTTACCATTCCTGATTTTGAGGAGAAAAAACCAATTCAATTCTTTTTTAACTTTGATCAAGAAAAAGGAAATAAAGATATTTTAATTGACCATCTTATCTGTGGCTATGATACATTCACAACTCCTCTACTTAATTTTAGTATACCTTTTCAGTCAAGACTACAAATTATAGGAGGAAATGGCAGTGGAAAAACAACATTAATTAAAACCATTCTAAAGGAAATAAAACCAATAAGCGGTACAGTAACCATCGGTAATGGGGCTAAAATTGGGTACATTTCACAAGATACTTTTGATGCTAATGAGCATCTAACTGTGTTAGAGTATTTAAAAAGTGGCAATGAAAATTTAGATTTATCTTTTGTTTTTACGCTTCTGAATAAATTTAATATTCCCTATTCCGATAAAGATAAATTATATAAAGACATGTCTCCAGGAGAAAGAACAAGAGTAAATCTTGCTAAAATTGCTCTAAATAAAATCAATATACTCATTGTCGATGAAATTACCAATCATTTAGATAAAGAGGCTTTAGATTTAATTTACGAATTGATAAATCATTATGAAGGAACCATTATTAGTATTTCTCATAATCGTAAATATAACGAAATACTAAAGCCAACATTAACATTAGATATGACAAATGGTTCTATTACAATGCATTAACTTCTTTCTTTTACAATAATGCACCATTTTCCAATATCCGTATCCATAAACTTTTCGATTTCTTGAAAAGTTTTTCTTTGCTTATTTTTAAAAAGAGGATCACAAACGATAAAGGAATCTTTCTCATATCCAGAAATTAAAATGGTATGAAATTGGTGACTTATTTGTCCCGCTAAAATGATAAGATGACCTTCTTCTAACTTTTGTTTTAAAAATTGAGCATTCAAATCTACTCCAGTTTTTACCATTGCTCCATTTTCGGCAGCTCTTTTTAAAAACTCCTTATATTCCTTCATTGCCAAAGTAAATTCTTCATTCGTTAAAGCATTATTTTTATTTTCAAATAAATGTTCTTCAGAATGATAAAGTGAAGTTTCTAAACCATTTTTAGTAAAATGATAAGCCAAAGCCGAAAAAGGTGTACCACTTATCCATTTAGAACCATAAATTCTAAAAAGGCGCTTTTCATCATACCAATTTGCTTTTTCTAATCGATGGTAATATTCAAGCACCATCATCATACAAGCAATAGCACATGTATCACCTTTTTGTTTATAAACTTTAACATCTTTATCTATCATTTTATACTCCATATTAAAATAATCTACATATTCGTTAGTTTCGCTTTAATAAAATCATCTAAATATTCTGAATCTTTTGTAACCCATTTATAATCCGTATGTTCTTCACTTAATTGTACATTGACTTTTAAATGGTCTACTTGAATCATAAAATCCAATTCCAAATCATGAACACAAATTCCATTTTTTTCTTTTACTTCATCATAATAATGAGTAATGACTGGCGTAAAATCATTTTTAAAACCAATCTCTTCTTCTAATTCTCTTTTTAATCCTTCTTTTAATGTTTCACCTTCTTCTAAATGACCTCCTGGGAATTCCCAAGCACCAGGATATAAATCATCTTTTTCACTTCTTTTTACTACTAAAAATAAATCCTTATCTCTTAAAATTCCTGTTAAAACAATACTGGTTTTCATATCAATAACTCCCATCTAATTCCATTGTACCAAATTTCTGTCGAAAAGTCTCTAGGTTATCTAAAATTCACAAAAAATATTGCAAAATAAAAAGTGTTA
>CANRJW010000070.1 GCA_947631035.1 uncultured Bacilli bacterium | reverse complement strand
CGTGATTATTTTAATAAATTAAAATAATCTATCGTTGGTTTGTCGTGACTCTGTCACTTTTGTTTGACAAACCTACATCTTTTTTAACATCTTCTTTTTTGACGTCTTGAAAATATCACTGATTCATAGTAGAATAAAAGTAACAATAGAGGAGGAAAAGAGAAATGAATAGTTTCAAAAAGAACCTCCCAACCGAGCGAAATAGTCGTCTGGGGGGGGGGGTTATTATTTAGATAATAATAAGAAACCAGAGGACTTAAAACGATTTAACAAAAATAAGAAGCAAAAGCAAATTATAATTGGAAGTATCATAGCAATCGTATTAATAATCGGAGGTATAAGCCTATACCGAAGTTTTGCTATGTATGAAGAAAAGAAGACCTTTGATGTGTTAAAAGGAACAGTACCTGATTTTAGCACCAAAGATATAAACTTGGCTTTTACCATAGATGGAGAAACTCAAACCAATATTAAATTTCCAAATAAAGGTGAAGGATATATAGTAGAAAACGTAGATTGTGAAGATAATGTAACAGCAGACTGGAATAGTAGTACATGGAGTTTAGAAAATATAGACAATAAAGGTACAGCCAAGAAAGTAAAATGTACAGTAAAATTTAAAACATCACAAGGAGAACCAATTTTAAATGGAGCGGACCCAGTATTAGGGGAAGGAATGATACCCGTAAAAATAGGAGACAAAGGAGTTGTAACAAAAGTAAAGCCTGAAAGTGGAGACTGGTATAGTTACGAGGATAAAGAGTGGGCAAATGCTGTTATATTAAATGAAGGAGTAGAAGAACCAGGAGAAGGAGAAAAAATAGAAGAAACCGATATCGAAAGTTATTTTGTGTGGATACCAAAATATAGCTATAGATTATTTGATATACAGTTAGGGAATTATACAGGTTTAACAAATTTACAAAGTAAAAACAATTTTATTATAAAAATAAAATTTGGATTAGACAATACAATAGATAATGATTATGAATGTGCAACTCCAATGCGAGATAATGGAGTACAAGGAGCAAGTGGAGAAAGTGGAACATGTGAAGTGGGAGATTATATAACACCTTCTGCATTTTTGGCTTTTGGAGGAAATGGGTTTTGGGTCGGAAAATTTGAAACGAGTGACAATAATGGGATTCAAATAAAACCAAATAAAAATGCATGGCGATATATAAGTGTTAAAGATGCTTTTAATAATGCCAAAGCTTATAAAGGAAATCTAAAGAGTCATATGATGAAGAATACAGAAAGAGGTGCTATTGTTTATTTAACGCAAAGCATTTATGGAAGATGTGATGAAACAAAAAACACTTGTACAGAAGTAGCATTTAATAATAGTCATACAACCGGTTATTCGGGGAATACGGCCTATGGAGGATTAGATAGTGCTCAATCAGCAAGTACAACCGGAAATTATAGTGGTGTTTATGATTTAGCAGGTGGTTCATGGGAATATATGGCAAGTGTTATATCTTCTAAAGCAGATGCAGAAATTCCTGCGTATGGTTCAAGCGGTTTTGATGATGCATCTTTTCCAAAAGATAAAGAATATTTTGACTTATATGGATATAATACCTCGAGCACGAATTATACAAATAGAATTCTTGGGGATGCTACGGGAGAGTTGGGTCCTTTCGGGTTGGATAGTGGTCGTCCATATAGTAGTTATTACAGTGATTTAGCTTTTTTTCCAGTAGTGAATTCGAGTTGGTTTCGTACTGCTGGAATCGGAACGGACACATATTTAATCGGGATTGGTGGATTTACAACAAATCAGGGTGCAGGAAGTAAAGAAGAAAGTTTCCGCGTTGTCCTAGCCCCTCAATAGAAATTTGCATAAAAAATTTAAAAAGCCTTCATAATAAAAATGGAGGCTTATCTTATGAATAAAGACGAATATAATAAGTTGGTTAAAAAACTAACTCCAAAAGAAAAGAAAGGTAAAAATGCTATCGTTGCCTTTTTAACAGGTGGTTTCATTGGTTTTTTAGCAGAAGCAATTGCTATGATTTTAATGGAATGTTTTGGTATATCTCGAGTTGAGTCTTATCAATGGACTTGTTTAATTGTTATTTTTATTGCTTGCTTATTTACAGCAATTGGCTTTTTTGATAATTGGGTTACGAAAGCCAAAATGGGGATTATTCTTCCTACAACGGGTTTTGCCCATTCAATAATGAGTGCAGGACTTGATTATAAAAAGGATGGTCTAATTACCGGAATAGGCGCTAACTTTTTTAAACTCGCCGGCAGTGTCATTTTATATGGAATGGTGAGTGCTTTCTTCTTTGCAATTTTAGGGGTGATTTTATATGGCTAGTATTAAGTTTCATAATGTTTATATTAAAGATGCTTTTACAATCGCAGGACCTTTAGAAAGTGAAGGGCAAATACGAAAATTCGATTTAACCATGGACGATTACTATTATGGTGAAAAGTCTTTTATTGATGCCGAAGTAAAAATGCAAAAAACGGTTATTGATAATTTATTGTATCGTAATAAATTAGGAAAGAAAATTGATTTACTACTAGGGGGAGATTTATCCAATCAACTGGGAATTACCAGTTATGCTGTACGAAATTTTCCTTATCCTTTTTTAGGCATGTATAGTGCATGTGCAACATTCTTGGAAAGTATGATTGTGGGAAGTCATTTGATTGAATATGGAACCATTCATAATGCCTTACTAATAACAAGCAGTCATAATTTGAATGCCGAAAGACAATTTCGTTTTCCTATTGAATATGGTGCTCCTCGTGCTTCTACGACAACTTTTACGGCAACTGGAGCCGTTGGAGCCATTCTTACCAATGAAAAAACAAGCATTAAAGTAGAATCTGCTACTGTAGGAAAAATAGAAGATTATGACCAAAAAGATGCTACACATATGGGTGCTGTTATGACTCCCGCTGCTGCAAGTGTATTAATGGACCACTTAAAAGACTTGAAAAGAAGTGTTGATGATTATGACTTAATCGTCACTGGAGATTTAGGTGCGATTGGAAAAGAAATCTTTCAAGAATTTTTAAAAGTCAACTATGGAATAAAACTAAAAAATCATATGGATGCAGGTTGTGAAATCTTTTTAAAAAGCCAAGAAGTCTATTCGGGCTCTTCTGGACCTGTTACTTTACCAATGGTCCTATTTAATAAAATTTTAAAAAATAAAAAATATCAAAAAATATTATTAATTGCCACAGGTTCTTTACATTCTAAGGATACCACCAATCAAAAAAAATCAATTCCTAGTATTGCCCATGCCGTGAGTTTGGAGGTTATATCATGAATTTTCTAGGTGCATTTCTTTTTGCAGGCTTCTTTTGTTTACTTGCCCAAATTCTATTAGATAATACAAAATTAACTCCAGGGCATGTCACCAGTATTTTTACCGTTTTAGGTGTTGTTTTAGCTTTCTTCGGTTTGTATGAAAAATTCATCTCTTTTGCTGGAGCTGGTGCAACAACCATTATCTCCAACTTTGGCTATATGCTTTATAAAGGAGCCTACTTAGGCTTTCTAGAAGATGGCATTCTTGGTTTATTTTCTGGTTTACTACAATATAGTTCTTGTGCTATAACCGGAGCTGTTCTTTTTTCTTTCGTTCTAACTTTACTTTTTAAACCAAAAGATTAAATTGTAGCAATACAATTTTTTTAATAAGCAATTCAACAGAATTGCCACGACCATAAGGTCGTGAAATAAATCCACCCGCTATGCGGGTGAG
>CANRJW010000069.1 GCA_947631035.1 uncultured Bacilli bacterium | reverse complement strand
CTTATTATCACATTATCGGTCCCTGAAATTTTGATGGTAAATTGGAATAACTGTCATATTTCTATTATAATTGCACATATTTGTAAATCGAATAGATTAAAATAGATTGACAGTTATAAGAAAAATAAGTATACTATAGTAGAAAAAACAAGGAACAAGAAGAGTAGAAAAAGAAACTTTTAAAAGAGAGTTCATGGTTGGTGGAAATGAATAAAAGACTTTTTTGAAAATCACTTGGGAGTTGTGTTTCTGAAAACCAAGTAAGAAATGACGAGTGGCTTACGTTACAAGCAAATTAAGTAAAATAAAGGATGGTACCGCAGAATTGCTCCTTAAAGAGTTAATTTTGTGGTTTTTTTATTTAGAAAGAGGGAAGTGTATGAAAAATTTTAAGGAATTGGATAAAAGACCAGTGAATGAGGTGGAAACTTCTATTTTAGAATCTTGGGGCAGTATCAATAAAATGCATGATGCGCAAGTTGAAAAAAATAAGAATAATGAAACATTTGTGTTTTATGATGGTCCAGCCTTTGCTAATGGTTTTCCAGGATTACACCATATGGTTGCCAAAAACTTAAAAGATACGATTACAAAATATTATGTCATGAATGGCAAGAAAGTCATTCGTAAAATTGGTTGGGATACCCATGGGTTACCCGTTGAAAATCACGTCGAAAAAAAACTAGGCATTTCTTCTAAAAAGGAAATAGAAGAACTTGGCGTTGCAAAGTTTAATGAAGAGTGTCGAAAAAGTGTTAGAGAAAACGAAAGTGCCTTCACCGATTTAACAAGTAAGATGGGACAATTCTTTGATGTTGAGCATCCTTACTTAACCTATAAAAATGAGTATATTGAAACTGAATGGTGGATTTTAAAGCAAATGTGGGAAAAGGATATGTTCTATGAAGGAACTCGTGTTGTTCCTTATTGTCCGCATTGTGGAACGGGTCTTGCAACCCATGAAGTTGCTCAAAATTATCAAACGGACCAAGCCATTACCGTGTATGTTCCATTTAAGAAAAAGAATGAAGACGTTTACTTCTTGGTTTGGACGACAACCCCTTGGACTTTAATTGCGAATGTTGCCTTATGCGTAAATCCAAATGAAGAGTATAGTCTTGTGGAATCAAAAGGAACTAAATTTATTTTAGCAAGTGCTTTAGTTGAAAAAGTGTTAGGAGAAGAAGCAAACGTTTTAGAGACGTTTAAAGGTAGTGTCCTAGAGTATCAAGAATATGAGCAATTAATTCCTTCTTTTGAGGTCGATAAAAAAGCATTCTATGTAACGTGTGATGATTACGTTACGATGGAAGATGGAACAGGTATTGTTCATATTGCACCTGCTTTTGGTGAAGATGATGCGAATGTCGGTAAAAAGTATGATTTGCCTTACTTAAATCCGGTTGGCAAAGATGGCTGTTATGTGGGAGGCTTATGGGATAAAAAATTTGTCCATGACGTGAATGAAGAAGTGGTTGAGTACTTAAAAAGCGAAGGAAAATTATTTAAACGTCAAAAAATGGAACACGAATATCCCCATTGTTGGAGATGTGATACGCCTTTAATTTACTATTCTATGCCAAGCTATTATATCAGCGTTAGCAAAATGACCGACGATTTAGTTCGTGCCAACGAAAGTGTCCATTGGTATCCAGCTTATGTAGGAGAAAAACGTTTTGCTAACTGGATTAGTAATGCAAGAGATTGGAACGTATCAAGAAGTCGCTATTGGGGAAGTCCTATTCCATACTTTAAATGTGCATGTGGCTATAACCATATGGTTGGTTCTATTGAAGAATTAAAGAGTATGGCAACAACTGAAATTAAAGACGATTTTGATTTACATAAACCTTATATTGACGAAATACATTTAAAATGTCCAAAATGTGGTAAAGAAATGACCCGTATTTTAGATGTATTAGATTGTTGGTTCGATTCTGGAGCCATGCCGTTTGCTCAGTATCATTATCCATTTGAAAATCAAGAGTTGTTTGAAAGCCAATTTCCTGCTGACTTTATTTGTGAAGGAATTGACCAAACGAGAGGTTGGTTCTATACCCTTTTAGTCATTTCTACGTTTGTCAAGGGATGTGCACCATTTAAAAACGTTTTAGTAAACGATTTATTACTCGATGCCGAAGGAAAGAAAATGAGTAAATCTCGTGGAAATATCGTGGAACCATTTACAACTATGAAAGAATATGGCGCCGATACGATTCGTTTTTATCTTCCTTATGTTTCTCCAGTATGGACACCACTTCGATTTGATATCAATGGTTTAAAAGAAGTCTATTCGAAATTCTTTAATCCTTTAAAAAATACCTATAGTTTCTTCCAAATGTATGCCAATATCGATGAAATTGATACCGATAATTGTCAGGTACCTTATGAAGAAAGAGAAGAAATTGATAAATGGTTACTTTCAAAATACAATAAGTTAATTAAAAATGCCAGAGATTCTTTCGACGAATATGATTTAAATAAGGTTGTTCATTACTTAACCAACTTTGTTTCAGAAGATTTATCTAATTGGTATATTAGACGTAATCGTAATCGTTTCTGGGGAAGTACCCTAGATACGTCAAAGAAAAGTGTATATAGAACCACTTATGAAGTTTTAGTGGGATTATCTAAGTTAATTGCTCCAATTGTACCTTATATTTCAGAAGAATTGTATCGCAATTTAACAGGTGGTGCATCCGTTCATTTAGAAGAGTATCCCGTATGCAATGAAAAATTAATCAATAACCATATTGAAGAAAGAATGGATTTGGTAAGAAACTTAATCTCTATTGGACGTTACGTTCGTGAAGAAGCTAAGATAAAGGTACGCCAACCACTTAGTGAAGCTATCCTTGATGGTAAGAATAAAGAATTAATTTTAGATTTGGTTCCGCTAATCGAAGAAGAGTTAAATATTAAAAACATCTTATTTGTTGATGACTTAAATAAGTATATGAATATTACGATTAAACCAAACTTTAAAATCGTTGGTAAAACCCTTGGTTCTAAAATGAAAGAATTCCAAGAAAAGTTAGAAAATTTAAGTGAAGAAGAAATTACCAAATTAAATAAAAATGAAGCCATTTCACTTGAAATTGCAGGTGAAAAAATGGAAGTTACCAAAGATATGGTAGAGGTACGTATTTCTTCAAAAGAAGGATTTAATGTCGGAATGGAAAATAATGAATTTATAATTCTAGACACCACATTAACGGAAGAATTACTTTTAGAAGGAATTGCTCGTGAATTTGTTTCTAAAGTCCAAAACGAAAGAAAAGAAAAAGATTTTAATATCGTCGATCGTATTTCTATTTCTGTTCATGGTGATGAAGAGTTTAATAAAGCATTAGAAAAATATCAAGACTATATTAGGAAAGAAACACTTGCTGTGACGATTGAAGAGAAGGAAAATTTAACCAATTCCTTTGACTTAAATGGTCATACTGTTTCTATTGAAATTGAAAAAGCAAATTAAAATTTTGCTTTTTTTGTCGAATAATTAGAAGTTTCTTCTAGTTTTGTCGAAAGCCTTGAAAGAAAGAAAAGAAACTTTATAATAGCAAGACATATTCAATTAAAACTTTTCCCGGGGGGTTTGGTTGAATATATGTAAAGGAGAAATTATCATGCTAAAAGAAAAAAAATTACTAAACGACGAATATGCTAAAAAAATATTTCGAAGTGAAGATTGCAGGGAGTATGTAGCAAGTGTTATAGCAGTGGTGTTAAATTTAAAAAAAGAGTATGTCATGGAGAATTTAACCCTCATAAATCCTAATGTAAATATCAATGAGAATGTCAAAGATCAAGAAGTAGATAC
>CANRJW010000068.1 GCA_947631035.1 uncultured Bacilli bacterium | reverse complement strand
AAGTATGAGGGGGATGAGGAATATATGTCAGTAATAAGAACAGTAGAAGAGTTAAGTAAAGATCCAGAGTTTGCGGGATATTATGATATTGAAGAGAAGCATCGTCAACAATTAGAAGATGCCAAAGAAACTGGAATGGACGAAGGTCTTGAACAAGGTCTTGCACAAGGAATGATTCAAGGCGAAAATAATAAAGCGATTTCTACTGCAAAGAAGTTACTGCAAATGGGTGTTATAACAATCGAACAAATAGCGGAAGCAACTGGTTTATCCATCGAACAAATTGAGAAGTTAAAAGAAGAAAACTAAGATGCATATGCGTTTTATTTCTATATCCCCAAAAACAGAGGTTTATAAAAGTCGATTATATAAAAAATAAATTAAAATTTATATATTTAGCGAATAAAAATAGAGTAGTAAAACCTCTTTTTTTTTGTTATAATGATAAAGTATACAGGATAGGGAGGCAAAGGAATGAAGAAAAGATTACTGATTCTGCTGATGTTATTATTTGTAACGGGATGTTATAATGTGAATCAAAGTAATTATGAACAAATTATTGCATCGGGTTTAGGTGGGAAAACGAATACTACTTTTAAAAATAGAACTTCCCAAGGATATAGTTACTATTTACCAAAGGGTTTAATGGTTATAGAAGATCAAAATAGTAATGTAACCCTAAAAAGTGAAAAATATACCCTCTATATGTATGTAGATTTAATAAGTTATTATCATAAAGTAGAAAATTCTTATAAAATAAAATCACAATCCTATTATTCACAAAAAATTGAAAAAAATGGGAAATTTGGCTATTTAGAAATAAATTTACAAGGAAATGATAAATATTTAATTGAAATTATGTATAATTATGCTAAAATAGAAGTGATAGTAAATAATAAGGACATCAAGGAAATGCTTGCTTATGCAATTTCTTTATTAGGAACTATTTCTTATAATGATAAAATCATTGAAAATATGATTGGAGAAGATATTTTAAATTATAATGAAAATGAATACAACATCTTTGAAACAGCCGGAAAAGAAAACAATGTAACAGAGTTTGAAGAAACAATTGATCAAAATGGTATAAATGATATGCCTGATACAGATTTGATTAATTAAGAGGTGAAGAAAATGGGATTATTTAATAAACTAAAGAATGCATTATTTGAAGAGGACGTTGAAGTACCAGTTGAAACAAAAGAAGAGAAAAAAATAGAACAAACGCAACCTGTAGAAGAAAAGAAAATGATTGCACCAAAGGAAGAGAAAAAAGAAATAAAAAAACCAAATGTATTTTTGGAAGACGAACATAATGAGAGAGAATTATTTAAAGCAGAAAATACTTTTAAATTTCCAGAATTTGATGAAGAAGAATTTAAATCAAGTTATAAATCTCCAATAGAAAAAAATGAAAAAGAAGATACATTTGTAACTCCAAAAGAAAGATTTGATCGTGTAAAACCTGTATCTTATGAGTTTGATAAAAAGCCAAAACCTGCTCCAATTCGTAAAGAAGTGAAAGTAGAAAAAGTAGAAGAAAAACCCGCCAAGGCTTTCCGACCATCTCCGGTGATTTCTCCTGTGTATGGCGTATTAGATAAGAATTATAAAAAAGAAGATATTGTTACGATAAAAAAAGAAGAAAAACCAAAAAAGAAATTTGATATTGATGCCATTCGAAAAAAAGCTTTTGGAACACTAGAAGATGATATTGAAAAAACAATTGATAGCCCAAAAGAAAGTTTTTATGAGAAAAAGGCTAAAAATTTACTGGATGATACAGCAGATGCTTACATTGATTTAAAAGAAGATAAGAATCCTAAAAAAATCCGAAAAGAAACGATTGAAGATACAATTGAAATGCCTAAATCTTCAGAATTGAGAAGCAATAAAAGACATAGAGAAGAAGAATACGAAGAACAAAAGGAATATGCTTATCCAAAAGAAGAAAATGTAAGACCAGTTAAAAAGGAAGAAAAAAAGTTTGACGAAGATACACTTGAAAATGATTTGTTTGATTTAATAGATTCCATGTATGATAATAGAGAGGATGAAGAATAATGGAATTTTGGTTAGATTTTTTACCATTAGTCATTTATTTTTTATTAATAATTTTCTTAATAGTTGGCATAATATTAGGTATAAAGTTTATTATGACATTAAATAAAGTAGAAAAAGTGGTCGACGATGTCAATGATAAAGTACAAACATTAAATGGATTTTTTCATATTATTGATTATACCACGGATAAAATTGCTCTAGCTACGGATAAAGTAGTAGATGGCATTGTCTCTTTATTTAATAAAATGATAAAAAGAAAAAAGAAAAAAATAAAAAAGGAAAGTGATGAAAATGAGTAAAAAGGGTACAGAAAAATTTGTTGTTGGGGCTTTAATTGGTGCAGGTTTAGGTGTTTTATTTGCTCCTCGAAAGGGAAGTGAAACAAGAGAGTGCATTAAAGAAAAGACTTCTTCATGGATAAATGATTTAAAAAATTTAGACAAAGAGGAAGTTAAAAAGAAATTAGAGAAAAAAGTAAAAGAACTTAAAAAAGATTTAGAAAATTTAGATAAAGAAACCGTAATAGAAACTGTAAAAGAAAAGGGTAGTGCTCTATTAACAAAAGCCGACGATTTAATTGAAGTTGCTAAAGAAAAAAGTACACCTGTTATTGAAAAAGCTGCCGAAGAGGTTAAAGAAAAAACCGTTCAAATTTTACAAAATACCATTGATAAAATTGAAGGTACTAAAAAACCAGAAGTAAAAAAAGTAACTAAGAAACCAGCAAAAACGACTAAGAAAAAAATGGCTTAATCGTTTTTTTTCATAAAAAACTTGCAGTCCGAATTTTTCTATGTTAAAGTATAGGTAATAAAGTTAATAAAGATGAAATGTTTAGTAGTTCTTTTCTTAGAAATGAGAGATTTCGTGGTTGGTGAAAACGAAACAAAAGATTAGAATGAAATTACCCATTTCGGAATTAACTAGGTGATGCTTTATAATCAAAAAAGTGCATGATGCAATCATGAATTAAGGTGGTACCGCGATTATTTCGTCCTTTGGAAGAATAATCGTGTTTTTTCTTTAGAAAGAAGGAATTAAAATGACATTATTTGAAGATTTAAAATGGAGAGGACTAATTAAAGATATTACTTCTCCGGAATTAGAAGAAAAACTAAATAAGGGAGGCATGACTTTTTATATTGGGACTGATCCTACTGCTGATTCAATGCATTTAGGGCATCTATCTTCTTTTCTCATCTCTAAAAGATTAAAAGAAGGAGGTCATAATCCTATCCTTTTAATTGGTGGAGCAACGGGAAGAATTGGAGATCCTAGACCAACCAGTGAAAGAGAAATGAAACCTATTAAAGAAATTGAACATAATATTGAATGTTTAACCAAACAAGCTAAAGATTTATTTGGGTTTGAAGTTGTGAACAATTACGATTGGTCTAAAGATATTCCCTTTATTGACTTTTTAAGAGATTATGGCAAATATTTTAATGTCAATTATATGCTCGATAAAGATATTATTAGAAGAAGATTAGAAACAGGAATTACCTATACGGAATTTTCTTATATGATTATGCAAGCTTTAGATTTCCTTCATTTATATGAAACCAAAAATTGTACTTTACAAGTAGCAGGAAGCGATCAATGGGGAAATATTACCGCTGGAGTGGATTTAATTAAGAAAAAATTAGGTCGCGATGTTTATGCCTTTACAATGCCACTTGTTACAGATAAATATGGAAACAAATTTGGTAAAAGTGAAGGAAATGCTCTATGGCTTGATAAGGAAAAAACTTCCCCTTATGAGATTTATCAATATTTAATTAATAGTGATGATGAGATGGTTATTGATTACTTAAAAATTTTTACGTTCCTATCCCATGAAGAGATTGATAGGTTAGAAGAAAGTAATAGAGTGCATCCAGAACTTCGAGAAGCTCATAAAGCCCTTGCTCGAGAAGTAGTAACATTTTTACATGGTGAAGAAGAATACAAACGAGCTTTAGAAATGAGTGAATCTTTATTTAATGAAGATATTACAAAGTTAAGTGCAGATGCTATTATCGCCAGTTTAAAAGATATTCCCACTTTTGAGATAACTAGTGATATTTTACTTCTTGATTTATTAGTCAATGCAGGTATTTGTACAAGCAAACGTGAAGCAAGAGAAATGATTAGCAGTGGAGCAATTTCTATTAATAATCGAAAAGAAACCGATTTAGAAAAAGTAATTACAAAAGAAGACTCTATAGATAATAAAATTCTAATTATCAAAAAAGGAAAGAAAAAATATTATTTAGGCTTTTATAAATAACAAAATCCTCTTTTCACATATTCTAAAGTGAGAGGAGGACTTTTTTATGTATCAAAATCCATATCAATATCAAACTATTAATGGCGATCGTCAATTTTTCTTTCCTTTTTTAACTGGAGCTTTAGTTGGAGGGGCAGCTGTTGGTTTAACTCGCCCAAGACCAATTTATAATGTAGCACCAAATCGACCTTATCCACCAATGGGACCTGGTCCTTATGGAAATTATTCTTATAGTTACTATTATCCTTATCCATATCCATATGGAAGATAAAAATGGCTTTCTATAAGCTTTTTTCTTTGAAAAAAATTCCATTGCCAAAACGCTCAAAAAAGAGTAAAATAAAAGTAACAATAGAGGAGGAAAAGAGAAATGAAAAGTTTCAAAAAGAACCTCCCAACCAAGCGAAATAGTCGTCTGGGGGGGGGGTTATTATTTAGATAATAATAGGAAAC
>CANRJW010000067.1 GCA_947631035.1 uncultured Bacilli bacterium | reverse complement strand
TAGAATGGAACATTGAATTTTAAGAAATAATGATATTTTTGGACTTTTCCTATTCCTGCACATGGAGGAGATGATCCTGGAACTAGCGCAAATGGGATTGTGGAAAAAGATTTAACTTTAAAGATAAGCAATTATATTCATGAACGATTGGATGATTTAGGAATCGAAAATAGTTTATCTAGAACAACGGATGAAACGTTATCTCCAGATGTAAGACCGGGAAGAGTACAAAGTTTTTATGGAAAAGGAAATGATGTGATAGTTGTATCCAATCACATCAATGCCGGAGGTGGCGATGGTGCTGAAGTTATTTATTCACTTCGTAATAGTGATAAATTATCGAGTATCATCAGTGATAATTTTACCGAAGCTGGTCAAAATGTAAGAAAATACTATCAAAGAAGATTACCTAGCAACCCAAATTTAGATTACTATTATATTCTAAGAGATACCCCTAATAATGAATCCATTATTGTTGAATATGGATTTGCAGATAGTAAAGGGGACGATGTGAATCAATTAAAAAACAATTGGGAAACTTTAGCAGAAGCGGTTGTGAAATCTCTTGCTGAATACATCGGTGTACCTTATGTACCTGTAGATACGGAAAATACCTATATTGTGAAGAGTGGAGATACTTTATGGAGTATAGCAAGAAAATATGGATTGACGGTTGATGAATTAAAACGTTTAAATAACTTATCTAGTAATGCCTTATCCATCGGTCAAGTGCTAAGAATTAAAGAACCAACTGATGTACCTATAGAATCGGAAGATACTTATATTGTTAAAGCAGGAGATACCTTATATGGAATTGCTAAATTCTTTGGTTTATCAGTAGATGAGTTAAAAAGATTAAACAACTTAACAAGTAATACTTTATCTATTGGTCAAGTGCTTAAAATAAAAGAAACTGGAGATGCTTCTGAAAGTGATGAATACTATATTGTAAAATCTGGCGATAGTTTGTATAAAATTGCTAACTTATTTGGTATTACTGTCGATGAATTAAAACAAGCCAATAACTTAACGAGCAACTTATTAAGTATTGGACAAAGGTTATTTATACCTAAAACTAGTACCTATGAAACTTATACCGTAAAAAAAGGAGATACTCTATATAGTATCGCACGAGAATTTAATACAACTGTTACCGCTTTGCAAACTTTAAATAATTTGGCAACAAGTGCTTTAACTATTGGTCAAAAATTATTAATACCATAATCATTTGTAAATAGACTGTTAGTAAAATGTAAAACACAATAGCAGTCTTTTTTCTTTGCAAGCCTTAAATGTCTGTTATTATAATTCATTTTGAAGCAATAAATTCACTAATTGCAAATGTAAATGTCTTTACTAAATATTTGTAAAATAGATTAAAAAGTGTCAATATTTGAATTTCACATGGTATAATTGATGTATAAGGAGAATGCATATGAATGATGAAACAATAAAAACAGCTCTTGCTTATGCGCTAGGGTCAGATTTACATGAAGCTTGGAGAGCACCAAGAAAGTTAGAAGATGGTACTTATGAACCAAGAATCAAAAAATCAAAAGATGAAGCGTGGAATGCTCTTCATGGAACAGATGAAGTAGATATTGCCAATTGTTCTTTTGATCAACTTCCTGCTAATTGGCAATATGAAAATTTAGAAGCAGCACGTGTTGCAATTGAACAGGTTTATGATAAAACAATCGTGAATGAAGAAATTACTCCAATTGAATTAGAACAAATGGGAGAAAATATTCATGAAGAATGGTTAAAAAGAAATTCTTGGGTATTTGATCCCAATAATGGAGATCCTAAACTTGCTGTTTCTTATGACCAATTATCTAAAGAAGAACAAGATAAAGATAAGGCACAAGTTGGCCCTGCTCAAGCTAAAGTACAAGCTTATATGGCAGGTTTAATTGATATTAATCAAATTTGTGAACAATATGGAATTGCTGAGTCAAATGATAGACAATTATAATCAAATAAACTTTTGCATGTAAAAAGGTGAGATTTTCTTTTCTCACCTTTGCTAGTTTAATAAAGTTCCTTACAAGTTCCAGAATCTGGTCGATAAAAACAATGATTTCGATATCTTCCTGCTAAACTTTGGTCATACCATACACTTTGACAAGAAGTATTCTTTGCGGGAGCATAGAACCATAAAGCATGCGTTGCTGGATAGTAGTATTCTCCACGTAAAACTCTTTCTGCTAAATTTTTTTCTAGTGTTGTCGCACTTCCATAAAACAAAGAAGAATTCACTCCCGTAAATTGATTTTTTTGATATATTGCATCGGTAATGGATCTTATGTTTTTAAACGTTAAACAATTAGCTATGCTTCTATTTACTACAACATTGCCGACCATAAGCATGCCAAGGTCTCCTTCAGCTAGTGCTTCAGCTCGCATGATTCTTGCTAATAAATCCAATTCTTTTGTCGTATAATTAATTAGCATACACTTTCACCTACGATAATATATGAAATTATTTGCGTATTGGTTAAAGATTATGCTATAATAACTTTGCAACCAATAAATAGATTCAAGAATTGATAAATAAATTATCAAATGCGTTGTTCTTTGAAAGCATAATCTACTTTAAAATGCTCTAAAGAAAATAAAAGGTGAATTTAGTTTATAAAAGTAGCTCTTTTTAAAGATTTATGTTATAATAAAGCGCGGTTGCTTATAGGGGATTAGTTAAATGGTATAATAGGAGTCTCCAAAACTTTAGTTGGGAGTTCGATTCTCTCATCCCCTGCCATAGTAAGGAATTCGCTGTATAGCGATTTATAATATAGATTTGGTTATTATTACTAGCTTTTTGAACTGATTTTCCTTTTTTAAAAATAGGAGTTAAAATGGTATTAACAAATTATACCATTTTCCTTTTTTTGAATTTATTTATGGTAAATCGGAGGATCAAAATGGAAAATGACCTACTAATTTATGAAGATAAGAATGGTGTTACCAAAGTCTCTGTAAAGTTTATTGATGAGGATGTTTGGATGACACAAAAACATATTGCGGCGATTTATCAAACAACGCAAGAAAATATTTCTATTCACATTCAAAATATTTATAAAGATAAAGAATTAAGTCCAACTTCAACTTATAAAAAATTTTTATTAGTTCAAAAAGAAGGCAATCGTACAGTAAAAAGAAATATGGATCATTATAATTTAGATATGATTATTGCTTTAGGTTATCGAGTGCAATCACCAATTGCAGTTCGTTTTCGCGCTTGGGCGACAAATAAACTTCATGAATATATGCAAAAAGGTTTTGCTCTTGATGATGAAAGATTGCAACATGGGGGCAATCGTTATTTTAAAGAATTACTACAAAGAATTAGGGATATTCGTTCTAGTGAACGAAACTTTTATCAACAAATTACAGATATTTATGCAACCAGTATTGATTATGATCCGAGAAGTGAACTTACGAAAACTTTTTTTGCTACAGTTCAAAATAAATTGCATTTTGCTGTACATGAACATACAGCTTCAGAATTAATATATGAAAGAGTAAATCATGAAAAACCATACGTTGGAATGACAAATTTTAAGGGAAATTATGTGACTTTGGAAGATGTAAAAATTGCTAAAAATTATTTATCAGAACTAGAATTACAAAGATTAAACTTATTAGTATCACAATTTTTGGATTACGCTGAGTTACAAGCTTTAGAGGAAAGACCTATGAAAATGATGGATTGGGTAAAAGAATTGGATCATCAAATTGTATTAAACCATAGAAAAGTATTAGAAGATAATGGCACAATAACTCACAAAGAGGCAATTTTAAAAGCTGAAAAAGAATTTAAAATTTATCGTGAAAAAGAAATGAAAATGATGCAAAGTGATTTTGATTTAATGGTGAAAAAAATAGCGAATCAGTTTGCTAAAAATGAAAAATAGTTTTAGGTGGGAAGACTTATGAAAAAAGCATTCAAAATACTTTTTATTGTTTTAGGAGTTTTCATTGGCATCCTTGCACTTGATACTTTGCAAGCTAAATTATTAAATCGTAGTCCTTTATTCAAAGTACGTCTAAATCTAGATGGAGGAGGTACCGATTATATAGATAAGGGTTTATTTGTCAATCATTTTTATTGTAGGAATCATGAAGAAAAGACGTTATTTAAAAATGTTAAATATGCTTGTCCTTTAACAGAATCAGAACCAGAAAAAGAGTATGACGAAGAATATTTTAATTGTTTAGAAAGTGCTTTAGGAGGTTATTTAGTTACAGAGAAGGATGACTTGATTGAAATTCCCTTAAGTGAAATTAAGAAAGAGAATACAGATAAAATCGTTTATTTTAAAGGAGCTTATGCTAGTTTACACCCTGTAAATCGATATGTGCTTGTTTATCCTAAAAATGGAACCTATGAAGATAGCATTACCAAAGAAATTGATACCTATTTTTACAATCTATATGGAACGTATCAAACGTATATGGTTCCATCTGGACCTATCCTTTATGTTCATAACTCTAATCTTGATGTTTCTTTTTCCGAGGTATTAAAGATGTGTACTAAGAAAAATTCTTCTTTGAAAGAAACCGAAATCCCTTCTTCCATTTCTGATAAATTAAAGGATACGACAAAAATAATCATTCAAACGAATGGTACTGAAATAGGCGCTATAACAGATGCTTCTAAAATTAAAGAAATTCAAACTGCAGTAGCAAGTGGTAAACGATATGGAGATGCTTGTCTTGCAGATAATTATCGTTTTACTTTTCTTCTTTATGATAGCGAAAATCATTTATTAGATACCCTTTATGTTTGGAATGATGGCAATCGCATTGGAACTCAAGAGACAGGATGCTACTTTCATATTACCAATGGCTTTGATTTCAAAAAATTGATTGAAGAAGAAACCGATTTTGACTTTTATACCCTTATGGATTTCCGAGAAAAAGAAACAGATAATTTACAACTTCTTTATCAAGAAAATCAAAACAAATACTATATCAAAAGTGAGAATGCAAATGACATCATGATTCGTTTTCTCGTTAACAATCAAGTAATGTCTTTACAAAATGCTTTAGAAAAGAAATATGTTTCTGCCGAGAAAGTGGCAAGAGATTATCCTGATATTTTAATAAAGAAATA
>CANRJW010000066.1 GCA_947631035.1 uncultured Bacilli bacterium | reverse complement strand
TGTGAAGATAAAAAGCTACGAAAAGAGGTTTATGGTGGAAGTGAAATGATGAAGAAAGTCAATAAAAAGGTAGAGGATTATGAACAAGCTTTAGATGCTTATTTATTCTATGACAAGAAAGCACTTGATGAAGCAGGAATATATGAAATGGGGTTGGATGACGGAATGATTCAAGGCAAGACTGAAGCAAACCTTTCTACTGCTAAGAGGATGTTGGAAGATAACATGGATATCGACATAATTTCAAAATATACCGACTTATCTATTGAACAAATTGAGAAATTAAAAGAAGAATAAAAATGAGGTTAAGGACTTATCATAAGTCGGAATGAACTCTATTAATAGGGTTCTCTTTTTTTTAAAGCGATTTTGTTTGCAAAATAGCACTATTTACTATATAATACATATAGTTTTAAAAAGAAAGCGAGGTATCTTACATGGCAAAAAATCTTAATAGAGTATTTTTTGGTCTTAAGTGTACAGAATGTGGATATCAAAGAAGACCAAGTATTAAAAATAAAAAGAATACTCCCGATAAAGTTGAAATTAATAAATATTGTCCAAAATGCAACAAGACAACTTTATTTAAAGAGACAAAAATAGGAAAATAGGAGGTTAAGTAATGAACATTAGTGTTAATGACATTAAAAATGGGATGACTATTATGGTAGATGGATATCCTTGTATGATTCAAGAATTTTCTCATGTAAAACCTGGTAAAGGGGCAGCTTTTGTCAAAATGAAACTTAAAAATTTAAAAACCGGTTCTATTACAGAAGTATCTTTTAACTCAGGAACAAAAGTTGATCGTGCTCATATTACTAAATCTCCAATGCAATATTTATATGCGAGTGGTGATAATTATGTATTTATGGATACAAACACTTATGAGCAAATTGAAATTCCTTCTTCTGTTTTAGGAGACGATAAGAAATTCTTAAAAGAAAACTTAGAAATTTTAATTGATTTCTATGAAGGAGAAATTATTGGGATTACCTTACCAGAAAAAATAGAATTTACAGTTACAGATACTGAGCCAGCTGTTAAAGGAAATACAACCAATAATGCAATGAAAGATGCCACTCTTGAAACGGGTTATACCGTAAAGGTGCCATTATTCATTGAAACAGGAGAAAAGATTATTATTTCTACCAAAGATGGAAAATATTCAAGTAGAGCGTAAGGCTCTTTTTTTATGTCAATTTTTTTTAAAAATTGGGAATTATCTATTTACATTTGGAAAGAAAAAGTGTAAGATAATGGTAGACAGTGGTACATTGTGGAAGAAAGTGGGGGATAAACATGTTCATGGGTGAATATCATCATAACATTGATGATAAATCGAGACTTGTGTTACCTTCTAAGTTTCGGAACACCTTAGGAGAAGAGTTTATCGTAACACGTGGTCTAGAAAAGTGTTTGTATGTCTATCCTAAAAAAGAATGGGAAAGAATAGAAGCACAATTAAAATCTCTACCTTTTACCAAAAAAGATGCCCGTACAATTGTAAGATTCCTCTTTTCTGGTGCCACTGAGTGTGAGTTTGACCGTCAAGGAAGAACTTGCCTTACCTCCCCACTCATTAGTTACGCCGGTTTAACCAAAGAATGTGTGGTAATCGGCGCTAATGATCGTGTGGAGATATGGGATAAAACAGCATGGGAAGAATTTATGAATGCCAATAGTGACCAATTATCTGATATTGCTGAAAATTTATTTATGGATGTGAATTTTTAAATGAAGCATTATAGCGTTTTATTAGAAGAGGCAATTCGTGGCCTTAATGTAAAAGAAGATGGTATCTATGTGGATGGTACATTAGGATATGCTGGTCATAGTAAGTGCATTTTAAAATTATTGAAAACTGGACATCTGTATGCTTTTGATAAAGATATGGAAGCCCTTAACTATTCCCAACAAGAACTTTCCCAAATTGGTAATCATTTTACTTTATTTCATAGTGATTTTCTCCATATGAAAAAAATTTTAGAAGAAAATCATGTAGAAAAAGTAGATGGAATTCTTTTTGATTTAGGTGTATCAAGTCCTCAAATTGATGAAGAAGAACGTGGTTTTTCTTTTATGCAAGATGGTCCCCTTGATATGCGTATGGATAAAAGTCAAAACTTTAATGCGCAAAATGTCGTAAATGACTACACGCAAGAAGATTTACAAGAATTGTTTTATACGTACGGAGAAGAAAAAAGAAGTAAAGAAATTGCCAATGCAATTGTGAAAATAAGAAATGAAAAAAAGATTAGGACGACTATGGAACTGGTTAAGGCAATTGAAAAGGCTGTAGGAGCGAAATACTTTTATTCCCATCATCCCGAAAGACAAATATTTCAAGCGATTCGTATTGAAGTCAATAATGAATTAAATGTTTTGGAACAAGTCTTGCCGGATGCTATATCGCTTCTGAAAAAAAATGGACGTCTCTGTGTTATTACGTTTCATTCCCTAGAAGATCGCATTGTGAAAAGAATTTTTAAAAAGTATAGTGAAGTCGATGCACTTGTAAAAGGAATGCCTGTAATTCCTACTGAGTATATTCCTCCAATTCAATTGGTTAATCCTAAACCCATACTTCCTAGTTCGTTAGAAATAGAAAAGAATCCTCGAAGTAAAAGTGCTAAACTTCGTATTATAGAAAAGGTGATAGAATGAAAAAAAGAGATGGAAAAAGTTATCGTTTTGTAAAAGGAGAAAAATTTATCTATGCGATTATTTTTCTACTTTTGATTGCGGTGCCTATTTGTGATGTATTTACGAAGGCACTTCTATCTGAATCTAATATTGAAGTAGAGCAATTAAAAAATAAAATTAATAAACAAGAAAATTTAAACGAGAGTTTAAGTATGCAAATTGATGAACTCGCTTCCCTAGATAAAATTCAAGAACTTGCAAAAGAGATAGGCTTGAATTATAATTATGATAATGTTAAGGTAATCAGCGACAATCGTTAGGAGAATAGTTATGAAAAGAAACAATAGTCTAAAATTTAATGCTAAATTGACGATACTTTTTGTTTCTTTTTTATTTTTAATTATTTCTATAAAACTTCTTTATGTGGCTACTTCCAAAGAAGTGGATGGTATTGATTTACAAGTTTTTGCTAATAATCGTAATACTGAAAAAAAGATTACATATGCTTCTCGTGGCTCTATTTATTTTAGTAATGGTACAGTTTTAGCAGAAGATGTTAATTCCTATACGGTTATTGCTTATTTAGATAAAAAAAGAACAACGGATGAAAATAATCCAGAACATGTCGTGGATAAAGAAAGAACGGCTAGAGAACTTAGTCCTATTTTAAATATGGAAGAATCAGAGATTTTAAAACGATTAAATTATGAAAATCGTTATCAAGTGGAATTAAAAAGAGGAATTACTGAAGTTGATAAAAATACCATTTTGGCTTTGAATTTACCTGGAATTGATTTTATGAGTGGGGTAAAAAGATATTATCCCAATAATCGTTATGCATCTTATATTCTTGGTTATGCAAAAGCCAATGATTTAGGAGAAATCAATGGAGAAATGGGCCTAGAATTGTATTTTAATGATACGTTAAAAGGCAAAAATGGTTATATTGAGTATCAAAAAGATGCTTATGGGTATCAGATTCCCAATACACCATTTCAAGAAGAAAAAAGTGTAAGTGGTAATAGTTTATATTTAACTTTGAATTCTGATATTCAACATTTATTAGAAAATTCTATTAGTGAATTAAAAAAAGAATATAGTTTTGATTGGGCAACTGTTAGTTTAATGAATGCTAAAACTGGAGAAATACTAGGAAGTGCTAGTAATCCTAATTTTGATTTGAATACGAGAAGTGATTTAGAAAGTTATTTGAATCCGTTAGTTTCTTATCAATATGAACCTGGATCGGTTATGAAAATATTTTCTTTTATGGATGCTATTGAAAGTGGTAAGTATGATGGAACCAAAACCTACCAATCTGGTTCAACTACTTTAAGTGATGGTACGGTTATTCGTGATTATAACGATGGAAAAGGTTGGGGAGAAATTGATTTTGATACTGGGTTTGCTCATTCAAGTAATGTGGCTGCGACCCTTTTATCCAAAGAGTTGGGGGCAGATAATTTAAGAACTTTTTATGATACTTTGGGATTTGGTAAAAAAACGGGTATTGAACTTCCCAGTGAAGAAGAAGGAAAAATTACTTTTCAATACGAAAGTGAAGTCGCTACGGCTGCTTTTGGTCAAGGAATTACGGTGACACCGATTCAAATGCTTCAAGCTTTAACTACTCTTGCCAATGATGGTGTTATGGTAAAACCTTATCTTGTTTCTAAAATCGTCGATGAAAATGGCAATATCGTAAAAGAGTATGGAAGAACTGAAATTGCTAAAGTAGCTAGTAAAGAAACCATTTCTAAAATGAAAGATTTAATGCATAGTGTTGTCTATGGAGTCGAGACAACGAATCATTTATTTGCTCCTGATAATGTTACGTTAATTGGAAAAACGGGAACTGCTCAAATTGCTTCTCCAACAGGTGGATATTTAGATGGGGAATATGATTTTATTAAGAGTTTTGCAGGTTTATTTCCTTATGAAGACCCCGAATATGTCATTTATATTTCGATTAAACAATTGGTGGGAGGAACCCAAGATGTTGCTAAGATTGTTCATAATATCGTAGAAGAAGCCGCGAAGAGTTTAAATTTAGTTGAAGTTATAAGTGATGAGGATCAAACCAAAATTGTTGCGTTATCGAATTTTATTTCCAGTGAAGTAACCACAACGACAGAAAAATTAAGAATGGTGGGAATCAGTCCTATTGTGATTGGAGATGGCAAATACATTATCAATCAGTATCCTTTAAAAGAAAAAGAAGTCTTAGTGGGTTCAAAAGTCTTTTTGTTAACGAATGGTTCTAACTATAAAATGCCTGATGCTATTGGTTGGAGTACTAACGAAATTGTGACTTTTTGTAATTTAATTGGTTTACCTTACGAACTTTCTGGTTATGGAAAAGTCGTTGGATTAAGTATTCCTCCGGATACGTTAATTGATAAAACTATTCCTTTAGAAATCACTCTAGATAGATAATTGCAGTTTTAAAAAACTTAAGGTATAATAAAAAAGAGAGGGTGCGCCAGTTCGGTGTTTTATATAGAGTTGGGTGGAAAACCAACATGGTAAGGTCTAGCAAACCGCCATTA
>CANRJW010000065.1 GCA_947631035.1 uncultured Bacilli bacterium | reverse complement strand
CACTTTTTATTTTGCAATATTTTTTGTGAATTTTAGATAACCTAGAGACTTTTCGACAGAAATTTGGTACAATGAATAAAAAGGGAGAAAAATTATGGAATCAATAGCTCTTCTATTAACCTTAATGGTGGGTCTGTTTTTCTTAGCCGGAATGTTTGTTACGAAGTTTTTTAAAAATAAAGAAAAATTGGTTCAATTTACTACAGGCTTTACTTTGGTTTTGATGTTTTTTCTAATTCTTATGGATTTAACACCAGAAATTGTCGAAGTTTTAAATCCGAATGAAGACCGTCGTTATATCATTGTAATCTTTTTGTTTTCTTTGTTTGGTTTTTTACTTCTTAAAATACTTGATTTTTTTGTACCAGAACATTCCCATGAGCATCATGAAAAAAATGATAATAAAAAAGAACATGAAAATCATGTGTACCATATCGGTTTTATTACTGCTATATCTTTAGTGATTCACAATATGCTCGAAGGAATTTCTATGTATATTGCGGGGGTTAATGATTTAAAAGCAGGACTTTTAATGGCTTTATCGGTAGGGTGTCATAATCTACCTTTAGGTATCGAAATTTATATTAGTATGTCTTATCGTAAAGAAAAATCATTTTCAAAACTAGGAGTTTATGCGTTATTATTGCTTTCTAGTTTTATGGGAGCCTTATCCATCTTTTTAATGGGACAAGAAATCAATCCTTATTTTGAAGGGATTTTACTTTCTATAACTCTTGGAATGTTACTTTATATTAGTCTTTGTGAGTTGTTACCAGAAGTTGTCAAAAATATTCAAAAAAAAGAAATCCAATGGGGAATGCTTGCAGGGGTTGGTTTATCGATTCTTTTAACTTTATTATAAAGGGAGTGTAAAAAATGATTGGACTTGCCTTACAAGGTGGAGGTGCTAGAGGGGCTTATCAAGTTGGAGCTTATTATGCTTTTTTAGAATCCCATCTAAAATTTGATGCAGTTGCAGGAACATCGATTGGTGCTTTTAATGGGGCTTTAATCGCTTGTGGGAAAGAAAAAGAACTTTTAGATTTTTGGACTTCAGTTTCTATTGGTGAATTATTAGGATTTGATAAAGAATATGTTCGTAAAAAAATTGCCAAAGAATATGATTTTACCTATTTAAAATTAAGTTTAAAAAATATGTTTGCCGTTTTAAAATCGAAAGGCATTAAAATAGATGGTTTAGAAAAAGTTTTAAACGATTATCTAGACGAAGAAAAACTTTTAAAAAGTAAAATGGATTTTGGGATTTGTACGGTGCGTTTAAACGATTTGAAACCTCTTTATATTTTCAAAAAAGATATGGCGAAAAGTAAAATAAAAGATTATATTCTAGCTAGTTGTTATTTGCCTATTTTTCATCTGGAGAAAAAAGTGGATGACCACTATTATCTAGATGGAGGATTTTACGATAATACTCCAATTAATATGTTAATAGAAAGAGGTTGTAAAAAAGTGTATGTGGTGGAATTGAATCCGCTCCTTAATATTAGTAAAAAACCGAGTAAACCAATTGAAATTATTCGTATTACCCCAAAAAGAAGTTTAGGGGGTGTACTTATCTACGATTCAAAAAGCTTAATTGAAAATATTAAAATGGGATATTATGATGCTTTACGAGTCGTCAAAAAATTAGATGGCGAATACTATTGTTTTAAAAGAAGACCAAATTTTTATTATAACTTTTTAATACGAAAAGTACGTTTAAAAGAACTAAAGCACTTAAAAGGATTTTTTCATGCCAAAACAAATAAAGAACTCATTATAAGAGCGTTAGAATATTGGATGAAAAATGAAAATGTAGACTATTATCAAGTTTATTCTCCTTATAAAATTATAAAAGAAATTAAAAAAGCAAAAGAAAATAAGAATTTTGTCGATAAATTTTTAACACAATTAAAGTTTTTATGATATGATAGATAAAAAAGTGAGGGATAAGTATGGGAAGATTTCCTAGTATTGCAGCGAGTAAAGCTAAAACGGGAGCACAAAAAGCTAAAATTTATTCTAGTTATGCGAAAGAAATATATCAAACCGCTAAAAATGGTGGCACCGATCCGGATGGAAATTTGAATTTAAGAAGATTAATTGATAAAGCAAAAAAAGAACAAATACCAAGTGATGTTATTAATCGTGCCATTGAAAAAGCCAAAGGAGCTGGAGGAGAAGACTATCAAACGATTTTTTATGAAGGATTTGGACCTGGTTCTTCAACACTTATCATTAAAACAATGACGGATAATGTGAATCGAACAGTAGCAGATGTAAGAGCAGCGTTTAATAAAGTGCATAAGAGTTTAGGTGTTACTAATTCCGTTTCTTATAATTATGATTATTTAACACTTGTTCAATTTAAAAGTGATCAAGAAGAAGAAATTTTTAATACCCTTTTAGAACAAGGCATCGATATTGTTGATTTTGAAAATGAAGAGGGAATTATTACTATTACTGTGAACCCAAATATTCAACATAAATTAAAAGATAGTTTAGAGCAACTTGTTCCAAATATTGATTATTTAGTAGATGAAACGGGTTACTATCCAAAAGAGAAAGTCGTTTTAAATGAAGAAGAAATGGCTGATTTTGAAAAGCTAATGCATATCTTAGAAGAGGTAGAAGATGTTACAAACATCTATCATAATGTTTTAATAGAAGAATGAGTTTCTTCTTTTTTTAGTCAAATATTTGTCTTTTATTTTGATTTTATTTTGATACTATAGAATTTTTTTTTAAACTTTGCTATAATGAAACATACAGGAGTTGATTCAAATGTCATTACAAGCAATATGGGCATTATTAACCAAAGTGCTCGATATATGTGTAGTGTGGTTATTATTTTATTATATTTTGAAAAATATTAAAAATAATGTCAAAATGATTTTAATTGTAAAAGGGGTTATCTTAATTTTATGTATTGAAATCATTAGCAAAATCTTTAATTTATATACAGTTGGTATTATTTTAGAATACATCTTTGAATGGGGACCACTCGCTATCATTATTATTTTTCAACCGGAGATTCGTAGTGTCTTAGAAAGTATTGGAAGAACGCAGTTGTTAGGAAGACACAAGACCTTAACGGTGGATGAACGAGAAAAAATGGTTTATGAAATTATGGAAGCTGTGGAATATTTAAGAAAAAATCGTATTGGGGCTTTAATTGTGATTGAACGAGATATTTCTCTTCAAGAATATATTAATCCCGCTACAAAAATCTATGCTGATGTTTCAAGTGAACTATTAGGAACTATATTCTTCCCAAACTCACCTTTGCATGATGGTGGTGTGATTATTCAGGGAAATCGTATTACTTGTGCAGGAAGTGTTTTTAAAACAAGTATGGACCCCAATGTCAATAAAAAGTTAGGGACTCGTCATAGAGCAGCCCTAGGAATTGCTGAAGAAAGTGATGCGGTTGCTTTAGTTGTATCAGAAGAAACAGGGAAACTTAGTATTGCGTGTGATGGAGATTTAGAATACAACTTAACTCTTGACGAATTTAGAATGCGTTTAATGAATGAATTAAAACCAAAAGCAGAAATTTTCTATGAAGCTGATAAAGAAAAAGAACAAGAAGGTGATGAAGATGAGTAAAAGAAAAACGAAGAAAAAGAAAAGTTTAATCGCCCGCTTTTTTATAGGGATTTATAACTTAATTGACCGTCTTTTAATTACTCCCATCAGTCGTTTCATTTACTTAATTACCGATAAACTTAAAAACAATTCTAATAAGATAGAAAAAATATTAAATCGACCTAATATTTTACTTTATCTTTCTTTAGTATTTGCCATTATGATGTTTTTCTTGGTAGACCGAGAGGTAATTAATCTAGTGCAAAATGAAGCAGAGATTATTGCCAACCAACCCGTAAAAGTTTTATATAATGAAGAAGCTTATGTCGTAGAAGGTTTGGTAGATAGTGTTGATATTATTTTAACGGGTAATAAAAGTGCCATTTATCTTGCTAAACAATTGGGAGCCAATGAAGTTGTATTAGATTTAACAGATTATAAACCAAGTAATTCTGCTTATCGTGTTAAACTTACTTACAATCAAACAGTGGATTCAATCAAATATAAAATTGACCCAACTTATGTTACTGTTACAATTAAAAATAAAGTGAGTAAATTATATGATGTTACTTATGAACTACTAAATGAAGATAAATTAAATGAAAAATTAAGTGTGGAAAATGTTGAGTTATCTAAAAGTGAAGTTGTTGTAAAAGGTTCCGAAGATGCTTTAAACAAAATTGCAACCGTAAAAGCTTTAGTGGATTTAAATAATAAAGATTATACAGATGCTGGTTTATATGAAACCGATAATATTCCAATTGTTGCTTATGACGAAAATGGAAATTTACTTACAAATGTGGAGATTGTTCCTGATACAATTACGGCTTCGGTAACTCTTGATACTTATAAAGCGACCGTACCGATTAAAGTGTTAACAACAGGAGACTTGGTTGCTGGAAAAGCGATTTCTGCTATTACAATAAATGGTAAAGATAATTATTCTGTTGATATCTATGGTGAAAAGAGTGTACTTGATACTATTACGAATGTACCTGTAACTATTGATATTAATGGTCTTGGTAATAGTGGAGCTAAAACCTATAATGTAACCGTTACAAAACCAGTTGGTGTTCGTTCTATAAGTGAATCAAGTGCTAAAATAACCGTTAGTTTTGGAGACGAAAAACAAAAAACCATTAACATTACTGATTTCTATAGTAAAAACCTAGATGGAACGTTATCGGTCAACTTCCCACCTGAAAATGGTGTTGTATCTGTACAGGTAAAAGGTGTGGAAAGTGTTATTGATTCTATAACAGAAGATAATATTTCTGCATATGTCGATTTAACTGGATATCAAACGGGAACTTATGACGTCGATTTAAAAATCGAGGGAGAAGACCCTAAAGTTACTTATATTGTATCAAGCAAAGTAAAAGTGGAAATAACTGCGAAACAATCGTAGTTATTTTTTTCGTTTGTATAGTGAGAAAGAGTAAAAAAGTTTGTTGAACAAAAAGGAAAAATTGTGCTATACTTTAATTAAGATATGGAGGAGAAACAAATGAAAGAATTTGAAAGAACCTCCCAACCCAAGAAAATAGTCGTCTGGGGGGAGGTTGTCCGACAGATAAAAAATATAATCCTCCAAAAAACTAAAATAAAGATAAAAAATAGAAAAAATGAAAAAAT
>CANRJW010000064.1 GCA_947631035.1 uncultured Bacilli bacterium | reverse complement strand
ATTTCGTGTCTTTTTGTAGTGTCTATAATATCATAAAAATTTATTCTTGACAAATCTTAGAATGTCATTTTTAAAAAAAAAGAATAGCACTTTTTTTGTTCTATTCTCTTTAGTCTGCTTGTTTTAACGCTGATACTGGAACAGCTTCTAAGTAAAGTCGTCCACTAAAACTTCCTTCTGTTAAGGAAATTTGATTGACATCTGGGTCATTTAATAAATACAAACGGAAGACAAAGGTTGTTTCTTCTTTTTGCTTAAACGGAATAGGGTCTGTTCCAAGTTTTATATCTTCTAATGCCACAAGAGTTTTTTCAGGGTCAGTGCCTTCCGGTGAAGTTACACTGCTTCCACTTTTTTCAGTAACACTTTCAAAAGTCCCTTTAGCAACTTCAGTTAATGTTTCACTACCTTGCTCCTTTTTTAATAACACCCAATTGAAGTATTTGGATTTCAAATTTTTAGAAATTTGAATATCTCTTAAAGTAATAGTTAGTTGACCATCAACGTTTGATGTAGGTTTACTCGTTACAGTAAATTCCAAACTATCTGCTTTTTCTTCGATTTCACTACTTTCTATCAAAACCATTCTTTTATTGTGAATAGCACTAGTAATATCTAAGGTACTTTCCACTTCAAAAGTCGCCGATGTTGCAGATGTAATGGATGGCTCATTTATTGTAGAGGCAAAATAAGCATATGTAGAACTAAATGCCAAAACAATTAAAGCAACAACCAATATCGTTACTTTTACATATTGACTTTTATTTTGTTTTTCTATCATTTTCGTCACCTATCTTTGTTTTTATTATACTAAATTAAAAAAAATTATACAATCTTTTCTTCATGTGAACTTTCATTTATTAAAATTCTTTTTTTTGTTATGATAAGAATAGGTGATGGTATGAAAAAAATATTAATTGATATGGACGATACGCTTTTAGAAGATTGTTATATAGAGGTCGTAAACCACTATTTAAAGACACATTATACCTATAAAGATTGTGATGGTTATTGGGTTGATAATTTAGTCCCGCAAGAACAACTAAAAGAATATTTACAGTATTTCTATAACCAAATTGATATTTACACATTTGGACATGTTAAAGAAAATGCTATTGAAGTCATACGAAATCTGAGCAAACAATATGAAATATTTATTTGTAGTGCTTATATTGATTCTAGAGATTTAGAGAATTGTTCTAAAATACTTTTGTATAAACACAAATGGTTAACCAAAAACTTACCTTTTGTAAACCCAGAAAATTTTATTTTTACAAACCGTAAAGACTTAATTCCCGTTGATGTGATTATCGACGACAAATTAAAAAACTTAGCGAGTGGAAAGACAAAGTTACTTATGAATGCCTACCACAATCAAAATATTTCTGAGCAAGAATTAGCAAGCCAAAAAATAATTCGTGTTCATAACTGGAAAGAAATTGAGCATCTCCTTTTAGAAAACTAAGCGATTTGCATAAAAATATAAACATTCTGTAAGGAATCGTTTTTCTTATCACAAGTAATGAGCGTTAAATTGGTTTGATTCTTACTCCTACGTATAGAAAGATGTCCGTCTTTTTCTTCGTTATAGACATAAAGTAATTGATAGGTATAGGTTTTATTTTGGTAATAGACATAAGCCATATCCCCTTTTTCTAGTTGATAAAGATTTTTAAAGTAAGCAATTTTACTTGTTCCACTATGACTTGCTAAAATAAGATTACCATTTAACACATCGGGCATTGTTGAACTTTCAATCACTTCTATATTTTTATTGACATTGTTTTTTGAAGAACCATAGGAATAGAAACCTTTCTTTAATTTAATTTTAGGAATCTCTAAGACAGCGATATAGTCTACTTTTTCAGAAGACGTATGAGAAAGAAAGGCCTCAATGTTTTTTTCTTCCTGTTTTTCTTCGTAATAGGAAAGTAAACCACTTATAAAAAAGAAACAAATGCCTAATAAAAAGAAAAGGATTCGCCCAAATCTTTTCTTTACCATTTTTTCTTAAACCCTACAATTCCGAAAAATAAAGTTAAGATGGGCATAGAGAAAAAGGAAACGTTTTGCTTTGTTTCTGGTACTTCCACTATTTTTTCGTTTTCCATCAACACTTGGACAACTTCTAAATCCTTTTCAATAGAAAAATAGAATTTTATAGAGGACAATTGGTAACCTTCTAAGGCTTCTTTTTCTATGACGTAATAATTACCATAGCAAAGATTTTCAACAATCAATTTTCCCTCTTCATTCGTAAATCCTTGATATACCAGTTCCTCTTTTTCATTATAAACTTCCATGAATACTCCTGGTAAAGGTTTACCGGTTTCGACATCGGTTTTTAAAACTTCTAATGTTCCATGATATGGCTCGTTTAGGAAAGAAAGAGTTGTAACTTCTTCACTATTTTCATCCACCATAAAATAAGTATCTTCTATAAAATGATAACCAGCTTGTCCACTTACTTGACGAATGATATACTCTCCATACAAAAGATTGACACTAGCAAAACCTGCATTATCTGTCTTAAGCGTTGCCACTTCTTCCATTGTTTTAGCGTCAAGAATAACAAAGGTAGCATCACTTTCGTCTTCTGGTATATTAAAATGCAAATAGGTTTTATGAAGTTCCAATTCCGTTTTGAAAACTGCATCCCAAACTTCTATTTCTAAAAGCTCCGAAGCATTTTCTTTCGTAATCGTAAACGGATGTTTAGTTGAATCTAGTTGATACCCTTGTGGAGCCTTTAATTCTTGTAAGTAATAGTTACCCAACAATAAATTTCTTTTAGAAAGAGAGGTACAATCGTCTTGAATGACTAAAGTATCCAACTTTTCTCCTTCTTCTGTAAAAAGACCATACTCTGCTCCAACTAAAGAAGCATAAGGACTTATAGATTGACAACTTTTTGTATCGGCATCTTTTTTTATGAGTTTTACTTGTCCTTGATACATTTTATCGTAAACCACTAGTTCTTTTACAGCTTCTTCCTTCGTAATCGTAAAATAATATTTATTTACATCCAACTCGTAATGAAGCCCCGCTTGATACTCTTGAACATAATAGGTTCCCAATTCTAAATCTTCTATCGAAGCACTACAATCTTCTCCAATCGTTAAATCACTTAAAAAAGTTCCATCTTCTTTATAGAGTTTGTAAACACTTCCCTTTAAAGAACCACCTTCTTTGGCTTCACAACTTTTCGTATCTTCGTCATACTTTTTTAAGAGGAGTTTTCCACTAACCACATCAAAAGTAACACTGGATTCCAAGGGCGAAACATTTCCCGGTGTCATTAAATTTTGCCCATCACTAGAAGCATACACGATAAAGTCTTCGTCGTAATCCTCTAGCGTTTTTTCTAAGAGTACCTTCCCACTTTCCTTGGAGTTTGGTATAACAATAAGTTCTCCATCTGTTATAGTAGAAATACAATTTTGACATTCTTTCACTTCAAAACCATTTAAGGCTCCAAAATTATAAGACTCATGATAAAAAATTTGGGGATTGGTCGCTGTAAACTTAGGCATTTCTAAATATTCGTCGACTAATTCTTCCAAAGTTTCCATCTTTTCTTTGATTTCACTTGGTGTTTTAATTTTCTCCTTTGGCAAGTTGTATTGTTTCGTAAAATCAAAATCACTACCTAATTCCTCCCAAATCTTCGCTTGAGTAGCCACAATCCATTCGTCACCTTTATGCTTTTTATAGCCATACCCAAAATAGGCATACAACGAAATCATTTGCAATTCCTCTTCGTCTAAGGATACTTTTTTGGCCATCTCTTTTAAAGAAAGGTCTTGATAACCATCGTATTTCTTCGAAGAAAAAGAAACTCCTGGTTCAATACAATAGGAAGTTTCGCCATCATCCTCTCTTGTAAAATGCTCAAAATTGCCATAGTGTCCATGACTATCCACATAACTATAACTACCAATAAAACTTCTTTCAAAACGCTCAGTTGTTGTTTTTGCAAATACGATATTGGTAAAGCAAAGGAAAACAACCATTCCTAATAAACTTAATTTTAATTTCATTTCACTTCTCCTTTCACTTATATATATACAACGCAAATTCGTGATTTCCTTTTTTTTCGGGCAAATTTTTTTAAATTTTAGAAAATTTGTTGCGATTGATGTCATTTTTTGTCAAAAAAAAGAAGGAAACGATTAATTTCCTTTTAAGATGGGATATTTGTTATACATAAAAGTATCGTCATATTTTTGGTCGTAATATTCACCCAATTTAGTAAGAGGTGGTTTTCCTTCATGCCTTTTAATCATTCGAAAAAACACACTATAAGAAAAAGCCATATCAAAAAGTAAAAAGAAAAATAAGGATATTGTAATTATTTTACCAAGAACTATGGGGATTTTCTCTATCCATTTGGAAAGAATGGGATAAAGAATTTTTAACTCTAATGTTCCTAACAATCCCCAAACCAACATAATCGGAATAGTCGTTTTTCCAGCTATGTTTAAAAAAAGACTTGAGTAATCCCAAAACTTGATATGACAAATCCTTTCTGCGAAAACTCCGGCGATAAATTCAAAAACACCTCCAAGTAAAGAGGCATAAAGAAAAGTTTTAAAAATACTTCTTTGATTATTCTTAGTACCAAGTAACACTAAAAATAAAACCATACCAAACCCATACAGTGTACTAAAGGGTCCAATTAACAAATCATGACGACTAGTTAAACAATCATTTTTAATAAACCATTGTATTTCTTCAAAGTAACTGCCAAAAAGACTTCCAAAAACAAAAAAAAGAAAAATTTTATCAAAACAAAGCCCCTTAGCGAATCGATTTTCTTTCATAAACCATCACACTCATTATTAGTGTGACACAAATTCCTGATTTTACTCGAATTCTTTAGAGCAGAAAAAAAGTAGATTTTATTCCTCTACTTTAAATTCTAATTCCTCTAATTGGGTTTTAATTTTTTCTTTTAATTCCTCTGTTAGTTCTGAATGAAAAGTTATTTCTACTTTTCCTGTCTTATGATTAGCCTTAACGCTTTTAACTCCTTCAATATTTTTTAAAGCATTACAAATACGTGTTTCACAACCACTGCAATGCATTCCTGTTACTTGTAGTTCCCAATTTTTCACTTTTGTTTCAGTCGAGTAGACGTCTCGACATACCTCTCTTTCTTTTACTTAATTTTTTTTTCTTTCTTTGTGAGAAGTTTGTCTAACGCCCCTCACAGAACCGTACGTGCGGATTTCTCGCATACGGCT
>CANRJW010000063.1 GCA_947631035.1 uncultured Bacilli bacterium | reverse complement strand
TATCTCCATGAGGATTATCTTGATTATGAGCATCCCACTAACCTTGAAGATGTTTGGATGTTAGAGGATGATGCTTATGAATATGTTGAAGATGATGAAAATGCTTATTGTAAATACTTAAATAAATATAGTACTCCATTTTTTGATAATTTATCTAGTACTATAGGAAACTGCGTACTTTTTAGACCAAATAAAAAATTTGGATATAAGGGAAATTTTAACAATATTGAATCCTTAACAGAAAAGGATATTGAAAAAATAAAAGGAAAAATAAATGAGATTGAGAGTAATAGATGAAGAACTACTATTTGAAGCAACCTGGAGAAACCAAGCAAATCTACAAAGACATTTTGAAAAACAAGTAATGAAAGAAGGTGAAAAATTTAATTCGGATGATCCTAAATTTGCTTCAAATATGACACTTGATGATTATAAGACAGAAGCCGAAAAACTTTCTATTGCAGAAGCAGATAAATCAGTTTATCAAATTTATACTCATGATCTTGAAGGTAACGAGTTTGCAACTCCTAGAAGATCTCCAAATCTTGCTTCTAATATTATAGGATGGGAACTCCTTCCTCAACCTGGAAGAGAAGGAAGAATGCCTAGAAAGATTAAGGTTTCTAAATACATTAACCCTGAATTCTTTCCTCCTGAGGCTAAGGGAACCGGTAGATATAGGGCAGCTGTATTTTATGTAGATGAACCTGCCGAAGATAACATCATAAGCTTCTTTATCATCAGAGATGATAAGTTTAAGAATCTTTTTAGATACCAATGGAAAGATGAATTACCTGAAAATAGGGAGGATAAATAAATCCTATTCCTAATGTTATATTTTGGCTAAATTTAACGTAATCAGGTTGGCAAACCACTCTTGTATGGTGAAATGAAAAATTAAATGTAAAGGAGTTTCTTCTTGTATGAGGATTTTTAATTTTTACGGGGGGGGGGTACGTTTTTTAACTAGTCTTACCTTCCTCGAGAACCTTCTCCCTGGGGGGATAGTTTAATGGCTGGAAATAATTCACTACAATTTTTAAGGGGATCAAGCAGTAGGAGAAAAGCAAGCTCACAAACACTACTAGCAGGTCAGCCATTTTTTGAAACAGATACAAATAAATTGTATGTAGGGAATGGAGGAAATACCCCTCTTTCTAGCGCGCAGCCACTTTTTCAAACACAGTTTGATGAAATCAGCAGTAACATTACAGGAATTAATACTAAGCTTAGTGAAAATGTGCCCCTTCAGCAATTACAAAACTTAAAGAGCTTAACTATAAATGCAACACATGAGTTTGCAACAACGGGTAATAGTCATATTGTAGGAAATCCAGTAACCTTCAATGGGCAGAAAGATGAGACGGTTACGTTCCATCCTTTTGAATGTACCCAACAGAATTTAACTGCAGACTTAACGGGTACCGGTGGTAATCTTGTAGTAAGCATTACAACACCCCCCTGGGGAGCAACTAGTAGTAGCTTCTTCTTACTTGAAGTAGAGGCTGAGGAAACTGCAGTATCACTATCCGGGATTGGTACCCCGATTAGTCTCACTTCCGTATGGGGTAAGTTCCATGCTTATAGAAATGACGCCACTGTCGGAACTATCAGATATTTTCGTGCAGCCAACGCTCTTTGTCATTTCATTGTTGATGGAAACGATCTTTCTCTCGGCATCCATAAAGCCGCCTACGGTACTGTGACCAATAGCAAATTACAGATTGTAAGTTTATATCTATTTTATTAATACTCAAAGATCAACTAATTTTTAGTTGATCTTTTCTTTTACTTATTATATAATAAACATAGAAATAAAGGTGAGGTGAATATATGATCAAGTTTGAAGTTGGTAAGATCTACAGGTGCAGCAGCGTTCTAGGCGACCGTGAAATGTTTAGGGTGCTTAAGAGAAATGATAAAAATCTCTGGACAGTTTTTGTTACAGAGGACGGCCGTGAATACGATCTCGATTTTAAGTACAGGAAGATCAAGACTACAGATTGGCTGCATGAAGATGAGAATTATGAATACGTCACATTCCCTGTTGGTATCCCTGGACTTACTTTTAATGCAACAGGTGTGGTTGACAACTATGATGAAATTGTAGAAAATACAAAGAAGAAGAGGGAACAGAGGAAGGCAGATACGTTAGCAAGGCTTGCAGAGAAAGCAGAAGAATTGAAGACCTTCCTTAAAGAAAATAATATCACACTCGAGTTTGCAGAAAAGATTGCAAACGGGATGTGCATGTTTGGAAGTGATGTTGTTAGGGTGGTGCGCGAAGATTCAAATAGTTAATTTTAGATAACATTTAATTCTTTCAATATTTTTTTTTTTCAGGGATTGATCATGCAGATGATTGATCCCTTTATTTGTTTATTTTTGAAGCTGTTCGTATTTTAGTTGATTTCTTCTTCAGATTATTCTATAATATCTATAGAAACATGAGTGAGGTGAATGTAAGTGAAGTATATTGTTACGTGGGAAGAAGGTGGCTGTATCTACTCTGAGGTTGTAGAAGATTGCAGCGATCCTATTGATGCCATCTATAGCATCAATCATATATGTTCTAGTGATGTTGTTAGTGTTGTAAGGTACAAAGGATAACTATGAAATGCAGCCATAAAAGATATTTCATCAGTTATGAAAAAGAAGGGATGCCCACAAGTTTCTTTGGAAGAGAATATGGCAGAGCGAGCACGTTAGATATTGCAAAACAGGTTGTTCGTAATTGTGAAAGAAATATTCCGGAAGCCTATGACATTAAAATCTGGGATGTGGATATTAATCCAGATAAGGCTATTTGCGTCTTTATGACAAAGGAAAGAAAATGAAGCCCTCAAATAATATCAAGAAAATCTTCAAGCTTTTTCGGCAATTTAATAAACAAATCTATCTTGTAGGCGGCTGTGTAAGAGATATTATTATGGGAAATACACCTCATGATTTTGACTTTACTACAGATGCAACTCCTGATGAGATGAAGAAGATTGCTGCTTCTGCAGGTATTGAGATTATTCCTACAGGTGAGAAGTACGGTACTCTTACCTTCCATGTTGATAATGAATTTTACGAGATTACAACTTTCCGTAAAGACGTTTTTTATAAAAATTCCTAATCACTCTAGCTAAATTATGTGATCAATAGAGAGGAATCACGTAATGAAACTTAAAGAAAAATTATTAAATTTGGGAATTGTTATAAATAACAATTATTTAGATCAATACTGTGAATTGATTAATTTAAATCTAGATACCGCAAAACAAAAATGTAAAACTAATAAGCACCATATAATACCCAGATGCTACTTCAAAGAAAATAACCTACCTGTAGATGATAGCGCTGAAAATACTGTACATCTAACCTATGCAGATCACTTTTTAGCACATTATTACTTATCCTTATGCAGCATAGGTAAATTCAAGTATTATAATGAATTAGCAATATCTTACATTCAAAGTAAATACAACATAACTATTGAAGCTGTACTTCAAAATCCTGAAGAATATCAACAATTAAGAGAAGATCTGGCTTTAAAAAAGAGTCAAATAAAAAAAGGAAAGCCCTTTCCACATACTCCCGAATGGCAAGCAAAACTAAATGCGGCATATCAAGCCAGAAGGGGTATTCCCACCGGTAGATCTCCCTGGAATAAGGGTAAAAAAGGTCTGTACAGACATACAACAGAAGAAATAGAGAAAATAAGACAGGCTAGCACAGGAAGACAGGTTTCTCTGGAAACCCGTGAGAAGCTAAGAGTAGCCACCCTGGGTAATCAAAATAAAGTAGGATATAAAGCATCAAAGCATACCTGCGAACTACAAAGCCGGAATAACGGCCGCAACAGAATGGTGCAGTGTATAGAAACAGGTGAGATATTTTATAATATCAACGAGTGTGCAAGACAGTTGATGATGCATCCTCAAATTATACGCAAATTAATTGTAGAAGAAAGACCTCTAACCAGTAGAGTTATAAAAAGCTGGTCAGTAGAACGTAAAAGATTACATGATAAATACTACGGATGCAATTTTAGATTTTATCAAGAGGAGTAGTTAAATGGACGGAAGAAGACCCGATGAGGTTGTTTTTTCTAAGAAGCTTGAAGACGATCTCTGCAGGAGAGATTTCACCTTCAATGCTATGTGCTTTGCTTTTGACGAGAAAACAAATGGTGTGAAATTGATCGATCTCTACAATGGCAGAGAGGATATTAAAAAGGGTGTTGTAAGAACAATTGGAAGAGCAGAAGACAGATTTACTGAAGATGCTTTAAGAATGCTCAGGGCACTCAGGTTTGCTTACAGATTTGATTTTCAACTTTCTGAAGAAGTAAGAGAAGCAATCAAGAAGCTTCACAAGCTTATTCATAACGTTTCTGCAGAAAGAATCAGAGAAGAGTTACTTCAAATCTTTAGCTACTGCGCTTCCTGGGATAAAAACAGGGGATCCGTACTGGAGATTCTTCTTAACGAAATCTTTGGAAGCTCCTTCAAGTTGTGTAACCTGAATATTTATACTAACCCCAACCTGATGTTGGAAAATTTTAAGATCTTGGAAGGAGATCTCCCCGAGAATCAAGGGCTAAGTAGTATTCTTAAGCTCAGCAATGCCCAGACAAAGAGAATCTCAAATGTGGCCACGTGTTTTCAACTATTTAAAAGCCTTCAGGGACGAGATACATCTCTACTCCTTAAACAGTGCCTGGATGTTTGCAACAAAAATGTAGAAGAGATTCAGGATGTGATTACACTGGTTGCTGATCAAATTGCTCGTTATCTTTTCGATTACGAGGACCTTGAAGAGGGGCTTAGAAGAATTCTGGATAACAATGAACCTGTGCTAATTGCAGACTTAGCTATCAATGGTGATGATCTCCTAATTGAAGGTTTTAGAGGCGAGCGAGTAGGTGAGCTTCTTAGAGCCTGCAAAGAATTTGTATGGCAATTTCCGGAAAAAAATAACAGAGAAGCTTTACTTAACTTTGTAAGATTGCAATAAGTTTCTTATGTGATACAAAATCAGGTGTGTTGAGAAAATCAAGCACCTGATTTTTTTTTTTTTAGTAGACTCAAGAAAAGGAAAAAATTTTTAATTTAATTGGACTTACCCTTTGTTTTTCGCTAAATTACTTGATAACAGAGAAGGACGTGAAAAGTTCAAATTTCTCATATACTATCAATACTGGTATATACTTGTTATATAATTATTATTAATATATAAATTATAATTATATATATATATAATATTAACCAGATATACTTGTTATAACTGGTTATAATAATTATATTTATAATATATATATAT
>CANRJW010000062.1 GCA_947631035.1 uncultured Bacilli bacterium | reverse complement strand
ACAAATTAGTAACACCTGTTTTTGGTAATTCATGTTGAAATAATTCATCATCTTTTTCTCCACTTGTCTTATTTTCTTCTAAAATGCTTTCTCCTTGTTTTTCTTCTTCACTAGAATTTTCTTTACTTGGACTATCTGTTCCTGGTGTATTTTCGCTTGGTTTGTCTTCATTTTGCTTTGTTTCTTCTAACATTATATCCATATAGGCAATTTCTAGTTCATTGAAAATGTTATCATCTTTTTGATATGTGAAGGTTTTAGTAATTGAATAATTTCCACTTTCAATTTTTAATTCATATTGCTTTCCATATTCTAGTCCGTAGAAAATAACAGTATTTTTATCTAGCTCACTATTATTAATATAAATTGGTTCAAATTTATTTCCATTTTCACTTATTTGTGCTTTATCTACCCTAATATTAGTTAAATTTATATAAGGGAATATTTGTAGTTCATATGTATTTTCGATTCTTACATCTGTATCTCTTTCTAATAATGATAAAAGAGGTTTATAGTAATGATAAGATATTCCTAAATTTTTGTAATTGTATTTTTGTCTAATATCATTCAATGTTTTTATGCATTGTTCTAATCCATCATTATAAAAAGTATCTTCTTCTCCAACTGTTCCAAATTTTGGATCTTGAACTTCTGCTATTGATACTATTTTTATATTATGTTTTTTGGCTATTTCTACTTCTTGATTCATATTGTCCATAACTGTTTCTTTAAAATAATTCATAAAAGCAATATGGTCATAGTTATAATTCATTAAATCTTCTAATACTTCTTCTGATAATTTATCTAACCATACTGGAAGAGCCATTGAATATTTTAGTCCAAGACTTTCTGCATAATCACAGCATTTTTTAGTGTTTTCTGTAAATTGTCTAAATAATAATAATTGTTTATCTGTATTTTCTTCATCCGCCGCTTCTTGATACTCATCTGTTAAATAAAATTCAACATCTAAACTAACACCTTTTAATTTATAGTCTAAAATTTTATTTAACTCATTTGCTTCATTTATTACACTTATTGCATTATTCATGTCTCCTTCAGTTAGCCAGTCTCTTGAACCATCTAATAAAAATACATCTAAGTTATATTTTTTTGCAAATTCCATAATCTCTTTTAATCTATTAATTTGATTATCATTAGCTGGTCTTTGAATATATAGAGTATTTATTTCTAAATAATCAATTTCTCTTTTTAATTTTGATATATTAAAATCATCTATATCCCAACAGTATAGTGAAACTATATTTTGATTACTTGGATACTTTTGTGTTGATGGTTTTATTTCTAGTATTTTTCCTATTTCTTCTGCTAATTTTTCTCCAAAATATTTATTTCCTTCAACTGATAAATGTACTCCATCTTCAAGAATATATTTATCTGCATTTCCATCATTTTTAGGATTTCCTATATCTCCAGTACCTGTAATATAGCCTTCTTTTCCAACTGTTATTTTTTCGTTATTTTTATATGTATCACCATTTAATAAATCTATAAATGGGACTTGCTTTTCTATGGCTTGCTCTTTTAATCTATTATTGATTTCTATTAAGTCTTCTGGAACTCTTTCATCAGGATAATATGCTCCTATCGTAATTATTTTTGCATTTGTATTATTTTTTATATAATCAATACATTTTTCAGCTTCTTCAATTACTTCTGGGGCTTTATAACCATTCCAATAATCATTTGGACCTGCTTCCAGAATTATTACATCTGGATTTAATTTTAATTGTTCTATTAATATCTTTAATCTCTCAGAATATATATCATTTTTTCCCTTTGTATCAGCTACATAGCCTGTTCCACCAACTCCATTATTTATACATTCAAGATTTAAAATATTTGATGTAACATTTGGCCAAGAATAATATGCTGCAAGGTCTCCACCTCTTGTGATACTTGAACCTATATACAAAACTTTTAAATTGCTTGGTCTTTCTATAGCTTTTATTTCGTCAGATTCACTAATTCTAACTCCATTAAAAACACAATCTGTTAATTCTACTCTGATTTTTCTTTCTTTCTTTTCATTAAACTCTATTTTATACCATATTCCTTTAAATGTATCTGAGTCAGTTCCTGTCTCTTTTGTAGTTTGCTCTATTCCATCACGATAAGTTATTTCATATCCATTTCCTTCATCTACTAATATTCTAAACGAAGTACAAGTATTTACAAAAAATTCTTTACAATTTACTACAAATTCAACTGAATATAATTGTGGCCATTTATTTTCTTTTGAATATATGCTATTTTGACCTATTATTGAGTTTCTCCATGAAAGTGGTTCTAAGTTTGAATTATATGATTTATACAATGGATTTACATTTCCATCTTCTGTTTTTGGTGTATACCATATTGTTGTTTCTTCTAGATTCTTTTCATCCTTAATTTGAGTTATTAATGGTGGATTTTCCATTACTTTTTCAGCATAACCATATATGTCAGTATATTTATTATCTCCTTTTAATTCTATTTCTCCACAGACATACCAATTATCATCCGTTTTTCCTTCACTTCCTAATAAGTATGTTGGATTTTCGTCTTCATAATTTTTATACAAACCTACAGCTAATTTATAATTTCCACTATCTACATTTTCAAAAATAACTGATACTTCTTCTTTTGAAAGTGTGTCAGGTTTCCAAGCCTTAGGATTTATATCTGTTTTATATCTTTTTACTAATTTATTACTTTGGTCTAAAAGCCCAACATATACACTACAATCTTCACAAATTGGTGTAATTCCATCATTTTTGAATTCAAATGACATTTCTGTTGGTATATTTACTTCTATTTCTTTATGGTAGGTTGCTTTTTTTAATCTTAAATAATATCCAATTTTGTTTGCCAATTGTCTACAATATTCTTGATTACCATCATCATACCAAGATTTATCAAGTTCAATATATGATGGCTTACACATTTGCATAGCTTCTTCTAATTTGCTGTTAAAATATTCTTTTCCACCTTTTTCTTCATATTTCTCATACTTACTAGCATATTCGAATATCATTGGAAGTTTTCCATATGTTTTTGCACATGTTTCTAAACCATTTGTATATGTAATTATTCCATCTCTTCTTAATGAAACACCTTCGTCTATTAATTCTTCATAAACATTGTTGAAGCAATCTTCTCCCCAAGGAATAATTAAAAGCGTATTTGGGAAAGCTTGCATGTATGGTTTTATATACTTTTCTTTTAGAAATTCAGGTTCTACTCTATTTTGCTTAATATATTCTTTTTCATTTATCTCTTGACCTGATTCGTCTAAAATATCTAAGCCGAATAAATGTTGTTCTCCGTAATTGCCATATGATCTAATATCAATAAAAGCAATATTGGAATCTCCATCATACTTTTCTCCTAGCGCTTTTGCAAATTCATTTACATATTTTAAAAAGATTTCATCTTTCCAATCTGGAATATATTGTTTACCATTATTTCCACCTAAATTATATTTAGCACCTTTATCAAAAACAAATTTTGGTGTTACATAAGGCTCTTCAGTTGATACATCTGCACACATTACACCAAAAGCAAATTTTTTATTATATTTTATACAATCTTCAATTCCCTCATCTATTAATGTAAAATCAAAGACACCTTCTTCTTTTTGTAATTGCGACCAATCATATCTAGTATAAATAACTTTAGATATGTCTAACATATCTTGTGAAACCCAGTTAAAGTTATATTTGTGTTCATCATCATATGTTAATCTGCTAGCATAATAAACAAGCCCTTTTCCTGGATTTAATAGAACATCATTATTATCTTGTATGTTTTTTTCAATTATTTCATCATTTTGAATAGTTTCCCCGGTTGTTTATTCCAATAATAGTTGTTTCTGTAAATGTTAACATTATTACAAAAGTTAATAGTATAATTCCAATCTTTTTTAAAACTCTTCCCATAGTATCTCCTTACCATTGTACTACTTTCAATATCCTTATTTTTATGCTATATATTCTATCATTTTCGTATTTTTATGTCAACTTTATGTGATGATTTTTTCCATATATTTATACTCAGTCTGTAAGTTAGTCAAATCTTTAAAGGAATTGACTATTTATGTAAAATATGATACAATTAAAGGTACGATAAGACTCTGTCTTATTTTATATATTAGTTATTCTCGTGTTTCCACCTTTAGGTGTTGACTTATATAGTAAAAAATAATGTTTGGAGGAAAATACTATGAAAATTTTAGAAAGCGATAAGAAGATTTTGAAACAGTTGGAAGCAAAAAAATCAAGACTAGAGCATATTGCTAATTCTGACTATCCCCTTGACCCATTGCTTGAAAAAGCTCATGAGCGGAGAGTTGAGAACGCAAAATCTTTTCTTGATGAACTCGAAGAGGTGTTAACAATTGTTGAAGTAGGATTAAACATCAAGCTTGTACCCCGTCCTACCTTCGATAAGCAGGTCAAAAGAGCAGATTTTGCCACTTTGGAATTCGATGGAGAGTATTGCAAAATTGCACTAATTCAAAACTATCCATACGATAACCTTTGGCTAATCTTCACGGCACCTTTAGAGTCATTATAGGTGCACTCATCATTTTAAAAAGTTTCATTCGCTTTTTAAAACACAAAAAACTCTAGCTCATTCGCTAGAGTTTTTGTGTTATGCTGATTTTTTTAATTGATTTATTATTTTATTGTTCTTTTCAATTACTTCATCTATTTTTATATAATCACAAAAACCTTTAATTTTCAATCTTTTTAGACGTTATTAGGATTTATTAAAATTAATTAAGAGGTTTCATAGAACAACTATGTAATTTTTGTGTAATACGCTTGTTTCTATTATTTAGTTAATTTTTTATCTTTTAAAAAATGCTATTTTAATGCTACGCCATTCAATTTATTAAAACTTATTACACTCATTTTAATTTTTTCGTTTCAATCAATAGCTTATCAAAATCAGATATAATCTTCTGTTTTTTATTAAATTCGTCATATTCCCTTTCTGCTTTTTCTTCTGCTTCCTTTCTAGAAATTTTCCCATTATCTTGTAATATATCATATTTTCTAAATTCTAAAAAAGCATTTATGCTTTTTGCAAATTCTTCCATTGTAAATGTATTTTCTCTTTCGACTAAATCTTCAATATAATCAAAATATCCAGATACAGTCCTTTCTAACCTTTTTATCTGACTTTCATTTAGATAATTCTTTGCAATTAATACATCTGATTTTAATATTCTACCATCCGGTGAATGTTTCCATGTTGTTAAACCCATATTTTCTTTTTGGCTATTTGCTTTATTATATATAATTTCTGCTGCTGTATTTCCAGTAATTGCATAATGAAACTTATTTTGAACAGTCGCATAAAATTGTTTTGTTATATCTGAATTTTTATCATAATCTATACTGCATTCTGCAAAAATATC
>CANRJW010000061.1 GCA_947631035.1 uncultured Bacilli bacterium | reverse complement strand
AATGGCGGTTTGCTAGACCTTACCATGTTGGTTTTCCACCCAACTCTATATAAAACACCGAACTGGCGCACCCTCTACCTTATTATAGCACTTTCTTTCTTAAAAAGAAAAAATGGATTTTTTAACGTCCATTTTTCAGTTGGGAAAGAGTTTTTTAGGATAAAGTAACGGTTATATCTTTTTCTGTATAAGCACGACCTTTAATATAACTTACAGTTAATTTTACTTTATCACCTTTTTTTAGTTCGTATAAAACATTTTGAATATCACTTAGGCTTTTAACATCATCGCCATTTATTTTGGTAATAATATTGCCTATCTCTAAATCTGATTTATCAGCAGGACTACCAGAAACAATCTTAGAAATATAGAATCCTCTTGGCATATTATACGCTTCACTATAGTCTTCTGTAACGATATACCCTTCAATTCCAAGGGTAACACCCGTATCTTCTTCTCCATTCATAAGCGTCGTAATTAATTCACTAACATCAGAGATTGGGATAGCAAAACCCATTCCTTCAATACTTGCAGAAGTGCTGGTTGCATAAGAAGAATACTTAGCAGAATTGATTCCGATAACTTCTCCTCTACTATTTAGAAGAGCTCCTCCACTATTTCCACCATTAATCGCAGCATCGATTTGAATCATTTTATTAGTATAATTATCAATGGATACTTCACGATTTAAGGCACTAACAACTCCAGTCGTAACGGATTGTCCATACCCTAAAGCATTTCCAATCGCAATAATTCCATTACCAACTTTTAATTCGTCAGAATTTCCCATCGTTGCAATTTTTATTGTTTTTAAAGTTTCAGCATCGATTTTATTTAATGGAATAGAAATAATCGCAATATCTTTTCTTTCACTCGTACCCACAATTTTAGCATCGTAACTCTTTTCATTAATAAATTGAACGGATAACTCACTAGCTCCATCAACGACGTGGTTATTGGTTAGAATCATTAAATCATTACTTGATTTGCTAATAATAATTCCGGAGCCTGCCCCCTCAGAATATTGGTCTTTACCAAAGAAACTTGGACCAAAAAATCCTGAAGAAATCAGTGTTTTACTTGTAATTGCGACAATAGAAGGCATAACATTTTCTACAACATTAGAAACATCTGTAACATAGACACCTTCAATCGCACTATCACTTGTATCCGTATATTTTAATTCAATTTTTTCATTGTTACTTGCTTCAACATAGTTATTTAGTTTCGGAAGAACTTGATAAACCACAAAGAATAAAGTTCCAAATAGAATAAGAACAATAAGTAAAGCAATAAGTAAAGAGATAATCTTTTTATGCTCTCTTCTTTCTAATTGAATTTTGGCATCCTCTTTTACTTCTACATTCTCAGGTTTTATAACCTCTGGATTTTCTATACTTTCTGAAACCTTTTTTACTTCTTCTTCATTTTTATTTTCTTTAGACATATATTATCACCTCAAAATTATTTTTTTTGTTTGTATGTAGTATGAATTTTTTTATTTTCTTTTTCTTTTTTCGATACCATCACTTCCTTTGTTACCATCATTGTAAAAAGGGAAGATTAAAAGAACATTAAAAAGAAAAAAATATTTTAAAAAAATGTCAAGTTTTAATAACCATGGTCTACATGAACCCATGTTCCATCTTTTTTCACAAGAATCCAATTAAAGTTGGTATACGTGTCCCCTCGATTTAAAGAACCATCCCCTCCAAAAAGACCAACGTCAAAATTAGAAGTGAACACAATAACGTCTTCTGCTCCATTTCGAGTAGCAAAATCGGTGTAATCTTGATTCTTTTCATCTCCAACATAAGAAATTTCTTTTAAGACACAACCATTAAAGTGCGTTTCAAAATAATGAATAGCAACCTCTAGGGCATCTTCTAATTCTTCTTTAGAATATTTCGTGGAAACAACTTCTTTTATATGGACTTTAGATACATCTCCTTTACGCATTTTAAAACCGGTATAAATAAAAACAAGAACAAGCCCTAAAAGAAGAAGACCAACAAGTAGAAAAATAGACTTCTTTTTCAAGACGACCATCACTTCCTTTATGATTATTATTTTAGCACAAAGACTAAGGGCAAGCAAGATACGACTCATTTCCAGAAAAAGACAAAAACTGCATAAATAGACTTGCCATTTTTCTCTAGGAATTTTACAATAAATAAGGAAATTAAAAAAAAATAAAAAAATTTTTGCAATAAAATGCCAAGCTCAAACGTTAATAGTATGAGAGGAGTAAAATCATGATGCAAACAAAATGGCCAAACTTAGACAATGCTTCGATTGAAAAATTGCTTTTAAATATTACCAATGAAGAAGATTTTCATACGTTATATCTACTTTTAAAAGCGCCGATTTATGCTTACAGCCTTGCTATTTTAAAAAATAAAGACGATGCTTTAGATAACGTTCATGATGTTTTTATCACTCTTTATCATGAAAGTAGAACTTATGAAAGAAAAAATAAACCATTGCAATGGATTTTCACAATCACTAAAAATAAAGCTATTTCGAAAATTAGAAAAAGAAAACCCAACAATTCTCTTTTAGAAGACATTGGTACAAATGTTTTTCCAAAAGAAGAAGACTTGCTATTTTTTAAAGGGCTCATGGAAAAATTAAAGGAAGAAGAAAAAATGATTCTCCTTCTACATCTCTTATGGGGATTTAAACATCGTGAAATTGCTACTATTTTAAATTTAAATCTCCAAACGGTTTTATCAAAATATCACCGAACCATCAAAAAATTAAAAGAAATGGAGGTCTTTTAATGAAGAAGAAAGAACTAAGAAACAAATTGTACTCTTTATATGATGCACAAGTTCCTGACGATTTTTCAAATATTCTCTCAAAAGCCAAAGAAAAAGGAAGGATGGAAAATATGAAAGAAAAAACAAGAAAAACAGGTTGGTTTTGGAAATTAGGGGTTGCCTTTACATTTTTACTTGTCGTTGGAATTGGTTTTTATTCCTTAGATAGGCAATATTCCGTCGATTCAATCATTGAATTAGATGTAAATCCAAGTATTGAGTTACAAGTAAATAAGAAAGATAAGATTAGAAAAGCAGTAGCTTTAAACGAAGATGCCAAAGAAATTTTGCAAGATATGGATTTTGAAAATGTTGACATCGATATCGCTTTAAATGCCATTATTGGTTCTATGGTGACCAAAGGATACTTAAATGATTTAGCCAATTCGATTTTAATTTCCGTGGATAATCGCGATGCTGAAAAAGCCGAAGTATTAAGAAAGCAAATTGCGGAAAAGATTGATAGTATCTTAAGTGGAGATAAAATCGATAGTTCTGTACTTAGTCAAACAATTAAAAAACAAACAACTGAAGCAGAAGAACTTGCTAACAATTACAATATTTCTTTAGGAAAAGCCGAGTTTATTTTAGATGTTGTAAAAAACAATCCATTATTAAAAGCAGAAAACCTAGTAAATCTATCGATTAATGAAATTAATGTCCTTACTCAAAATAAAACAGAACGTTTATCAACTGTTGAAAAGCAAGGAAACGCCAGTACCAAAGCTTATATCGGAGAAGACAAAGCGCGTGACATCGCCCTATCCCATGCAAAAGTAACGAAACCAAATGCTTTAGAAATTGAATTTGATACTGAAAATGGTGTCATTCTTTACGAAGTTGAATTTAAGGATGCGACTTATGAGTATGAATACGAAATTGATGCCAAAACAGGAGAAATTATTACCTCTAAAAAAGAAAAAGAGGATGACAAAGAAATTTCGAATAATACCAGCGAGACAAATACAAACACAAGTACAAATACGAATACCAATCGTAACTTTATTGGAGAAGACAAAGCGCGTGACATCGCTCTATCCCATGCAAAAGTAAGTAATCCACAAAATTTAAAAGTCGAACTTGATAGAGAAGACCAAGAATATAGTGTTGAATTTTACTATGATGGTTATGAATACGACTATGAAATCAATGCTGTAAGTGGTGCTATCCTATCTTCCGATAAAGAAAGAGACGACGATGCAAACAAAAATGTTTCTTCTACGAATTCGAATTTTATTGGAGAAGATAAAGCGCGCGACATTGCTCTATCCCATGCAAAAGTAAGTAATCCACAAAATTTAAAAGTCGAACTTGATAGAGAAGATCAAGAATATAGTGTTGAATTCTACTATGACGGTTATGAATACGATTATGAAATCAATGCTGTAAGTGGTGCTATCCTATCTTCTGATAAAGAAAGAGATTAATGATAAACAACAAAAAAACAACTATTCTTTTTAGATAGTTGCTTTTTTTATACTTATTATGGTGCTAGAAACGAAAAGAAAGGAATGTTTCTTAAGACACCATAAATAAGAAAAAGTCCTATTAAACCATACCATAAATAAGGTTCAAATTTACTAAATTTTGATTTTTGTTTTTTTTGGTCTGCAATAAAAAGATCTAAATAATATAGAGCAAAAAAAGGCAAACTAATTAATAAAAGAGGATTTGCATGAAACGCTTCTACAAAACGTCCATGTAATAAATGTAAAAGCATTCTAGTAACTCCACATCCTGGACAATAAAGGTGAGTAAAATAATGAATTGGACAAGGTATAAAAATAGAAAAATGTTCTCCTATTAATAAATAACTTACAAGTATTATTAATAAAAGAACATATTTTCCTATTTCCCATTTTTTATTCGTTAGAACTTTTTGCATCAGCAATCATATTTAAGTCGTTTTGAATTAAACAATAATTAACGATACCTAGCCCAAATATTTGTAGAATTAAAAATAGAATGGAATTATCTTCAGCTGGTAAATTATTTTTACTTTTGGCTTGCATTATAGCTTTTCCCATTAAGTAAGCCCAGTAAAAACCATAAATACCGCAAGTAATAATCGTAAGTAAAAAAGCCATTCCTCCTGATAATCTCGTATCTTCACTAACCACTCTTGTATCATCCGTGATAGAAATAAACCAAAAAATTCCATAAATACCACAGGTGAAAATACTTAACAAAATACAAGTTACAATATTTCTCTTTTGAATCATTTTCTATACTCCTCTCTTTCCTTTACTATAGCAAATTTAAAACAAGAATTCTACATTTTTAAACAAAAATATGCATTATTTTTGGAATTTAACCAAAATACTTTCTTTGCCTAGACCTTCTAAATTATCAATATGACCTATTTTGGTATAGGAATAGGTTGTATCAAAACTTTCATAGAAAAGAACAAGGCAATTATTTCCATACAGCATGACATCTCCCCTAGAAATATGTTTAGGTTCAATCGGATTTATTGGATACTCGTCTTTCATATAAGCATATTTTTCATTACCATTTAATTCCTTCATTTCTACCTCAAAAGGTAATTGCTCTAATAACTTCTTTGTTGTAGCATTCTCTTCTAAAGTTAAAGTATAACGTTGACTATGAATCCATACAGTTATTTCTTTAACAAATTCGCCAGTTGATTCACTATCTTTGGTATCAATCGTATTAACATTTGTTTTATCTTTTGTATGCAAAACTTTTAAAGAAACACCAATTACCAAAAAAACAACAAAAAGAATAGTTACAATTAGTATAACATTTTTTTCCATTTTCATTTCTCTTTTCTATTTTCTTTTTTAAATTTATTTTTACAAAACATTCCCGCTAGAAAAACAAGTAGACTTGGAAGAACAAATTCCATTCCTCTCATAAGAAGGAAAGCAGAAAATGGTGCAGAATTAAGAGCACGATTATAACGCGAATAATCAATCCCTATTTGGATAGCAAATACAACCAGCAAAATAAATGATACAGCAACCCAAAACTTATAAATATTTTCTTTATTCATATTTTTTACCTCACCATTATGATAACAAAAAAACAAATCCTGTTCTAAAGTTTTGTTTTTTCTTATTTTGTCCTTATTTTATTTCACAGATAGCCCCATCTTTTTCATATTCTCACTTCCATCTTAAATTGGTAGTGTGCAAAGTTTATATACAAACTACCTGTTTTTTCCTTTATTTCATGTATAGTTTCTATATTTTTTTCAA
>CANRJW010000060.1 GCA_947631035.1 uncultured Bacilli bacterium | reverse complement strand
CCTTTCATTTTTATTCAACCAAAACCCCCCGGAAAGGTTTTAAGTCGAATATGTCTTGCTATTATAAGTGTTCTTTTCTTTCTTTCAAGGCTTTCGACAAAACTAGAAGAAACTTCTATTTATTCGACAAAATAAGATAAAAAAAATAGTATGTTTGTTTTTCATACTATTTCTATTGTTCAGAATTCAATTCATTTTCTATAGGTATTTCTTCAATAACTGGTTCTGTATAATCTCCAATTACAAAAGGATTATCTTCTACTAATTGTGGTTCTTGTTCTTCCAAAGTGTTTTGTTCTACAATCTCTTCAGTAGGAAGTTCACTTAATACATCCTCAGGTTCTAAAGATTCTTCAATAACAGGTATTGTTTCTTCTTTTTCTTCTATTTTCTCTTCTATAGCAGGCTCCTCTTCCTCACTTAATAAAGAACTTGTAATATCCATTGTTCCTAATTGAACCTCAATTTCATCATAAATTTCACTTGGTGTTTGATTGTATTTTTGGCGATGTTTAATATTTTTTACAGCTGCATCTAAATCTTTTAATTTTTGTTTATCATTTTCAATCGCTAAAACATCTTTTGCTTTACTAGCATTTTCAAGTAAGAATTCCATTAAACGAATTTCTTGTCTATGTTGATCAATTTCTTCTTCATAATTTTTAACATATTCATTCTCTAATAAATAAGCTTTTTTCATTAATTCTTTTTGATTGTTTTTATAGTGCTCAATTATTTTATCAACATCTTCTAATTCTTTTTGTTTTCTTTCATAAGCAGCAGCAAGAATAGCTCTTCTTTTTGGCGTTTTATCTTCATTTTCTGTTTCAATGATAATTTTATATTCCGCAAGTTCTTTTTCTAATTGCTCATAAGTTTCTAATGTATGAGCTAAATGAGTAGTCAATTCTTTAAATTTCTTATCATCAATTTCACGAATTTCCTCTTTTGATGCTTTAATTTTCTTTTCTAAATCTTTGATAGAATCATTCAAATACGCAATTCTTTCTTCAATAACTTCAGTATCTCCACTTGAATAATTTTTCGTATCAATTAAAGATGCAAATTCGTCTCTAGCTGTCGTTGCTGTCTCCTCTTCTTCTTGAAGCATTGCTGTAAGTTCATTACTACTTGGAATGTCCATGTAAGGTTTTGATTTGACAATTGTTACCAATTCTTGTAATTTTGTTAAAGCATTACTTTTTTCATCTTTAATAATAAACTCTTTAGCATCGCTAGCTATAATAGCTGGGTCAGTAATAATTTCTAATCTTCTTTTTTCTAATGCAGAAATATTTTTTTGTAATTCTTGCATTTTTTTATCGTCTTGTTCTTTTAACTCTTCATCAATATAAGAATTTTGACTATTTAAAGTTTCTTTAGTTTCTTCTAATCTGGCATTGTCATTTAAAAGATTGGTATTTAAACTTTCCATTTCACTATTGAGTTCATTTAACTCATCTAAATATTGATTTTCTTGTTTTTCCATCTCTTTTAAATTGCTTTCAAGATCTTTAATTTTTGTTTGTTCATCCTCTAAAACACTTTCATAATAGTCTTTTGTAGCAACATCGGTAATGGTCATAATTCTTTTATTTAATTCATCAACATATTCTTTACTAGAATGAATATCTTCTTTTAATTTTACAATTTTGTTATGAGAATCTGCTTCTTCACTAACAATAGTATCAATTTCTTTTTGGAGTTTTTTTATTGCTCTTTCTTGCTTTTTGATTTTTGCTTCAAGACTAACCTTTATATTTTCATCAACTTGTTTTTCACTTACTTTAAAATATTTATCTTCTCTTGACTCACGCAAAACAACAAGTTCATCTTTTAACTCGCTAATTTCACTTTCTACTTCTTTTAATTCCGCTCTTAATGTATCCACACTTGTCGTAGATTCTGCCATTTCAACTAATAGATCAATCTTTTTTAATAATCCTGTTTGCATACTAAAGCACTCCCTTTATTCTTTTACTATTATCATAGTAACATAAACAAAATCAATTTGCAAGCGCCACTTTAAAATAACAAACCCGCAAAGTAGAAGCAGAATTGTGGGTTTAATTACTAAAATCACGGGTATCGATAAAAATCTTTTGTATCAAGTCACATATATAGGTGGAAAAGAAATTGCCAAAAGGCAAAAGAAACAATCCACCGATAGAACTATCAAGATTACTGACCACATGCAAATTATTGTGGAAATGAATCAACAAAAACGTGAGCATGTCTTTGAAAAGTAGCTTATATGCCATGAGTCGTATCTCTAAACTACCACATCCAAGAAAGACTATACTTCTATTATACTGATTTAATCAGTTCCAAGTGACCCTATTTTAATCTTTCAAATCCAAAAGGCCACATAGAAGTAGAAAATTGTACGCCTATCCTATAATCTTGAAAATTGTTTCTTGTGCAAACTTTTTTTATTTCACCTCCTCTACTTATATATATACAAGGTAAATTTGAAATTTCCTTTTTTTTGGAGCAAATTTTTTCAAAAAATGGTTTCTTTTTGCTATTTATGTAAAATCTGCCGTAAAGTTGAGTGCTTGTTTTACATTTGACTTTACTTATTTTCTTTACACATTTGAACATAAAAAATAGGCATAATACCTATTTTTCTACTTGAGCACTTGTTACAATATCCACATTGGTTAGAGAAGTTGCTATCGATAATAATTCTTCGTCACTTAAATCATTTCCTGTTAAATAATATTCCATATTGTTACTTGTCCAATGAATAGAATTTGCTTGTAAAGCTGCCACCGAATCATTGAGTAAAAGTGGGTCTCCATAAACAGGAATGACTTCAAATTCACTACTTACAGAAGCTACTTCTTCCACAAGGACAAAATTTTTATTTCCACTATAGGTAAGAATGACTCTATCCCCTGTATCCGTATCTAATACTTCTTTACTGGTAAGATAAGTTTCACTTGGAATATATAATGGATAAATGGCATCTTCTAAAGAACTTGTCTTTGTCTCTGTTTTATTTTCACAAGTATTTTCTCCCTCACAAGAATCGGTACTACAACAATCTTTATTAATTAAATCGTCTAAAACAAAGTCGTCTTTATCAAGTCCTGCTTTTAAATCAAGTGATTGAATATCCACTTTTATTTTTACGATATCATCTTGATTACATACCTCTACTTTTTCAAGATTCATATTTTTATCAAAGTAAATACGTTCATAAACAAGTTCAGAGTTATTTGGATAATTTACTTTGGCTTTTAAAACATAATTATTTTCTTGTTCTTCTAGGGTTGTTTCTGCATCACTTTTGACGTCATTTAATAATGGTGCTAAAAGATAAGATTGACTAGAATTACTAGGCCATTCACTTTGAAATTTGAAACTTTTATTTAAACTTGGAGTGACTACATAAACCCCATCTGTATTTTTTAGAATAATTTGTTCATGATTGTTGGTTTGATTCACTAATCTTACTTTATAATAATCGTCTTTTAAGAAACTTGCTTCGACTGTATAAACGAAGGTATCTTCATTATTCATAATCTCCATCGTACCATTTAGAACATAAGATTTTGATTTTGTTACACTATCTTCAAAATCACTTTTAACTTTATTTACATCAACTTTTCCACAACCAAATGTTAATAATAACACTAGTAAGGACAATATACCAATTTTTTTCACTTAACCACTTTCCTTTTCTACTTAACTATATTTTACTTATTTTAAAATATTCATGAATAATGTAGAAAAATGTGTTCATAATAAGAATAAAGGTGAGTGATAAAATGGAAACTGTACATAAAGTATGCCTAGTATTTACGATTATTGGAGCCTTAAACTGGGGTTTAATTGGATTTTTTGACTTTAATCTAGTTGAAGCCTTATTTATGGAAAATGATGTAATTACTAGAATAGTTTATAGTTTAGTTGGTATTTGTGGTTTAATCAATATCGGTTTATTGTTTAATCATATTACTAGCAATCCAGTAAAATAATTTTATAAAAATGGTATGTTAAAAAACGTACCATTTTTTCACTTTAAAAAAACTACTCAAATGAATAATTTTTCGTACTTCATAACTTTCAAAATTTTACTTGCCAATCCGTACTGTTCATGTGTTTATTTGGCATTTTTTACCAAAAAGGAATTAGATTTCTATGGCAAACAAACTTATAAAGTCCTTAAACTTTATTTTAAGACGTGGTATGAGTAGTAAATTGAATAACCATTATGCCATAGTACGAGCGAGAGCAAGGCGAAAACTGTTATTGCCATTGACATCACCGGTGTTACGATTGAAAGCAAACACTCCAGCGTGGACACCGTCATTGTGATTGCCTCCTCGTTTAAACCAAGGGTTACTAGAGTTAACAAACTGCAATTTTATATAATCTAATCCCTGTCTTAATCTATATCAAACATTAAGACCACTATTTTCAAACTTTTTTGCTGGTCGCCCAACTTCCAAAAAACAAGAGGGAAGTTGGGCGAAAACAACACCATTTTAAAAGTCGTATCAACTCTTTCTTTCAAAACTCACGAAAGAGCTGGGTTAAGCGCTACGCACTAGGCGCGAGAGCAACGCGATAACCCCGATAGGCTTGGCTTCCACCGTCTGTACGATTGAAAGCAAACACTCCAGCCAGGACCCCGGAAGCGGGAAAGCCTCCTCGTAAAAACCAAGGGATACTAGACCAAACAAACCATGCATAATCTTCATACCAAGAACTTTCCCAATTTGTAGAATTATTAAATGTCTTCGTTGAAAATGGCCCCATTTCTCCAGTAGCATCTCCTAAAATACGTTTATAAAAATGGGAATCATGGCTATTTGTATACTTATCAAAATATTTGGAATTTTCTTCGATTAAATCAGTACTTTCCGTCAAACCACTCAAACCGACTCGCCCACTCATGTAACCAGCAACATATTCCCAAGCTCCACCACTCATATCAAAAATTCCACTGTTGTTTTTTGTGGTACTTGCTTCTACACTTGTAGGATACACATTAGATTTTTCATTGGCTTTTCCTGGAGTAGTATTTGTATAATCTTTATATTCATTATATCCTGTTGTTGGTGCAATTTTTGCTGAAACCCCGGTTACAAAATTACTACTATTATTGATTCTTACTTCTAAACATGTATCATCATCACATATTCCATATTTTGAATGGGATAAATAAGCAACTGCTCCCCATTCCGTATTCTTCATCATATGACTTTGTAATTCTGGTTTGTATTGTTTTGATGTATTAAATGCGTTTCCTACTGTTATTTTTCTCCAACTATAGACATTTGGCTTTATTATTACTTTTGTAGGTTCATTTGTATCTTTTTCTGCTCCAGTTTGTTTCCAACTATTAGTGTCTTTTAAAGAATTATCTTCATCTTGGTTATATCCCGTTTCAAACTTACCAACCCACAATCCTGTTGTTCCTTCAAAGGCTAGAAATGCTGGATGGGTCATCCATTTGCCTTCTTTACAAGTCCCAGTTCCTCCTGATTCTGTTGGGGTGGCACATTCATTCTCTTCATTTGTTTTTCCTTCATTTGTTGTATTTTCTGTTCCAAAGATTATTTCGATAGCTTGCTCTTGATTTTCTTTCGTTGTTGTTAATCCTGTATAGGTTCCCATGTCAAATATCTTATATTTATATTTCGGTATCCATACAAAATAACTTTCGATATATTTTTCGTCGATTAATCCTCCATCTTGTATTTGTTGCTTTTTTCCTTCTTCTGTTAATATAACTGCATTCGCCCATTCTTTATGCTCATAGTCATACCATTTTTTACCTGTATTTACTTTATGAGCATTTCCACATCTATCTATTACTACTGGTATTAACTCTTGATTATTATCTAATACTGGTTCTGTTCCATTTAAAAATTCTATCTCTTTTTTCTTTTCATTTATTTCATTAGTCCACTCCTCTTGCTTATATACAATACTACAAAAATCAGGTACTTTTCCTTTTAACACATCAAAGGTTTTCTTTTCTTCATACATAGCAAAACTTCGGTATAAACTTATACCTCCGATTATTAGCATTATTGCTATTATGCTTCCAATTATAATTTGTTTTTGTTTTTTATTTCTGTTAAACCGTTTTAAGTCCTCTGGTTTCTTATTATTATCTAAATAATAACCCCCCCCCAGACTGTCCGATAATTGGGTTGGGAGGGTTTTTTTCATTTTTTTCATTTCTTTCCTCCTCTATTGTTGTTTTTATT
>CANRJW010000059.1 GCA_947631035.1 uncultured Bacilli bacterium | reverse complement strand
TATTCAACCAAAACCCCCCGGAAAGGTTTTAAGTCGAATATGTCTTGCTATTATAAGTGTTCTTTTATTTCTTTCAAGGCTTTCGACAAAACTAGAAGAAACTTCTAATTATTCGACAATAAAGGATAAAAAAAACTTCAAGCAAAAACAGAACAATCTCTTTTTAGGATTATTCTGTAGATTGTCAAGAATAGCTAAAAGACCTAGTAGCCTTTCTTTTTATAATGTTCATATAATTCTTTAAAACGATTAAAGTGGACGATTTCTCTTTGTCTTAAGAAAAGTAATGGTGCTAGCACATCTTTATCCGTTGCGAGTTCAATTAAATTTTCATAAACAGCTCTTGCTTTTTGTTCTGCTGCCATATCCTCAGATAAATCAGCGATTGGATCTCCTGTTACAGCAAAATACGTTACGGTAAATGGTTCCCCACTCGCATTGGCGGGATATACACCCATTCCATGTTCAGAATAGAAGTCTCCAAGTCCAGCCATCTTTAATTCTTCAACACTTGCTCCTTTTGTAAGTTGCTTAATCATGGTACAAATCATTTCCACATGTCCTAGTTCTTCCGTTGCAATATCATTTAAAAGCGCTTTTCCTTTTTCATCTGGCATTGAAAACTTTTGACTGAAATAACGAAGAGCTGCTGCAAGTTCAGAGTTTGCTCCACCAAATTGGGTATACATATATTTCGCCATCTTTAAATCTTTCTTTTTAATATTGATGGGATAATTTAGAGTTTTCATATACTTAAACATACATACTACCTCCCTTGTCTTCCCATGGCCATGGATTTTTTATCCATTCATAAGATGCGTTATTAACTGTTTCACTTAAAGTAAGGGGTCCATATTTTTTAGCATATTCCTCTTTTAGTCGTAAACAATTCATCGTATACTCTTTAAACTTTTCATAAACAGATGCATCTTCTGGATGTAAATCTAAATATAAATTTAAATCATTCACAGCAAATTCCATTTCCATAATTTTAAAAAGGGCTCTTTCTTTTTCATCGGTTGGAACAACCTTTTCATAAGTAAGTCCTTTATAAGGAACATATTCATCTTTCCACATATTGCCTCTTTGTAAACCTTCTTCTGGAGTTACCAATCTTCCGTTTGATTCAGGCATTTGATAAAAAGATTCCGGACGATTAAAATTAAAACCGGCAAGATTTAACAAATCATAATCAAAGTCGTAATTATTATTTTCAAATAACATTTTTATACCTCCTAGGATATAGTATGTTTATCCTAAATTTTAGCAAAGGCGTTTTCCTTAACTAAAAAAAAACTATACACTAGTCGCATAGTTTTTACGTCGAATATAAATTTTTCTTACTAAATCGACAGGAATCACTGAAAAAGATAGAAGAAGTACCACGAAAAATTCTTTTAAAGTAAGTCCATACGTTCTAAATAAATCTCCCCCATGATAAATTAAATAAATTTGCACTAAAACAATAAAGGAAAATGTAATAATAAAAACCATATTTTGCTTTAAATTCGATAAAAGATTTAATCGTTCGGTGCGAGCATTGAAGGCATTAAAAACTCCAATAAAAATAAATAAAGCAAAATAAGCTGTCATTAAGAATTCATTGCCACTACGAATCCAATTTCTAAAAAAAGGAAGTTTTAAAAATAAAATACATAAAAGAGCAGAATAGAATCCAGTAAATAAAATTTCACTATACATGTAACCATTCATAATGGCTTCTTCTTTCTTTTTAGGGAGTTCATTCATATAGCGTTTTAAAGGAGGTTCAAAAGAAAAAGCAAGTCCAGCAAAGGTATCCATAATCATATTAATCCAAAGCATTTGAATAATCGTAATCGGGGTATCGATGCCAATAAAAGGACCAATAATGGAAACAAATAAAGCACATATATTACAAGTTAATTGATAAATAATAAATTTTCGTATACTTTTAAAAATGGTTCTTCCATAAAGAATCGCTTTACTAATGGACAAGATATTATCATCTAGAATCACGATATCACTGGCTTCTTTTGATACTTCTGTTCCACTTCCCATGGCAAAACCGACATTGGCTTTTTTAAGAGCGGGAGCATCATTTACCCCATCTCCTGTCATACCCACTACTAGATTTTGCTCTTCTAATAGGCGTACCAAACGACTTTTATCTTTGGGAAGAGCTCTAGCAACGACTTTCAATCTTGGATAAAGTTTAATCACTTCTTGATCCGAAAGACGATTTAATTCTTCACTTGTTAACACCAAATCTTCACTTTTCGTAATCAATCCTGCTTCTTTAGCAATAGAAGTTGCAGTATCCTTATGATCCCCAGTTATCATAATAATGGATATTCCAGCATTCTTAATTAAATTTATTCCTTCACTAGCTTCTGGTCTTAATTCGTCTTTAATAGCAATTAAGCCTAAGAAAACAAAATCTTCTAATCGTTCATTGGTTTTAGCCATCACTAGAACTCGCGTCCCATTCTTAGTCAAAAAACTAATCTTTTCTTCAATTTGTTTTTTATTTCGAAATATTCTTTCTTTATTTTCTTCATCCAAATAGCGTTCACATTTCGGAAATATCTTTTCTGCTGCTCCTTTAATATAAGTCGTATGAGTGGCATTATCTAATGTCACATAAGAATATTTATTTTGACTATTGAAAGGTTCTTTTTTTAAAATTTTAGTAAAACGACTTTCTTTTGTATTTAAAAATTTAAGTAACGCTCGATCCGTTGTATTTCCACCAATAGCTTCCATATGTTCATCAAAAGTGCTTTCATTATTAAAGTAAAAAGATTCATAAATAGTATTATAAAAAGCATGTTCTTTTATTTTTTCCATCGATGGATATACCTTTAAATTTCCACTCAAAAAAGCCGTAACTTCTAATTTTCCTTTTGTTAAAGTTCCCGTTTTGTCTGTTAATAATACATTTAAACTCCCTGCTGTTTCAATACCCACTAACCTTCTAACCAAAACATGATTATTCAGCATTCGTTTCATATTGCTAGAAAGAACAAGCGTAATCATCATAGGTAACCCCTCTGGTACAGCCACAATAATAATGGTTACACTAAGAGTTAAAGCGTATAGTAAATAATTAAAGAGTACCTCCCAATTGGTAAGGGTTTCCCATATCAAAGTTTTATCAAAATGGTTTGCAATAAAAATGACGGAAAATAAATAAGAGAAGGTAACAAGAAAAGCTCCAATATATCCCATTTTACTAATCACTTTGGCAAGTTCTCTTAAACGAAGTTTTAAAGGACTTATCGGTTCTTTTTCTTGAAGTTCTGTGGCTAACTTTCCATAAACCGTATTATTTCCTACTTCTGTTACTTTCATAAGAGCTTCCCCATTATAGACAATTGTTCCTCTATAAACTTTGCTTTTATCCCCGATGGAACCATTTACACTTACTTTTTCGGTTTCTTTGGCTTCTCCATTAATCATGGATTCATCAACATAAATACTTCCCTTTACAATAATGCCATCTGCAGGAATTTTATCTCCAGTATTTAATAAAACCAAATCATTTTTGACTACTTCTCCAATATCAATTTCTTTAATCGTATTTTCTCTTTTTACTTTTACTTTTATCTTACTTGCTTCTTTTAAAAGTCGTTCAAAAGCAGCTTCACTTCCATATTCAGAAATACTAGAAATAAAGGAGGCTAAAAAAATAGCAATTAAAATTCCAATCGTTTCAAACCAATCAAAACTTTTAAACAAAATAATAACTTTAACAGCAAGAGCTATCAATAATATTTTAATAATTGGATCTCCTAAAGATTCTAAAAGAAGCCTTAAAAAAGAATTTTTATGTACTTTTGTAAGTCCATTATCCCCATATTTCCTACGACTTTCGACTACTTCTTTTTCTGTTAATCCTTTTGTATTCATATAGTGCTTGTCCTCCTAAAAAACTATATGAACCAATTCCAAAATTAATACAAAGAAAAAGAAGAAATATTTTTTTCTTCTTCAATCAGTTGATTTCTTTTTCATTAATCAAATTACTTAAAGGAATAATTTCTAATCCTTTAAATTCTATTTCTTTTACCAAAAGTTTTAAATGCTCGATATTGACATTTTTTTGAATATAAATAATTGCACCACTTTCAATACTTTTTTTCACTTCTATTAAATTATTTCCATTTAAAGTAGTGGTTTCTTCTACTAAATATTTATTTTCTTTTTGACAAAATTCTTTACTAAGATTTTTTACATAACAAATATTTTTATTTTGATTATTTTTATTTAATAAACTTTCTACATTATGATATTTTTCTTTATCATTATTAATCTGTTCAAAATAATTGTTATTTAGATAAGTATTTTCAGTAATTAAAAGACTAGCGGGTATTTTATTTTCTTTTAGATAATTTTTAATTTGCTCACTTCCATCTTCTAAAAGAAAAGCAATAGCCCTTTTGCTTTTATTTCCTTTTTTAATAATCTTATCTTTATGATCTTCTAAAGAAATTTCTGGTTTTATATCATCAAAAATTAAATAATATTCATTAAAGACACCAAATGCCTTCATATTCACGTAACTTTTGGTTTTATTAATCATACGTCCCATAACACCAGGAATGACATAATTTTCATCAACACTGGCATTTACAGCATCTATTTTATAATTGTTTTCGATATCTTGAATGCTTTGCATAATAGGACTTTTATTTTGCATTAAAATTGCAATTTTTTCGGTATAATAAAAACTAAAAAGAGTAATAGCAATAATTCCTAGGTTTTTGTATATCTTTTTCAAAAAAATCACCTAGTTAAATATATGTTATTCTTTTCTTTCTTTTTCCGAATTTTTATTATTTGAAGATAAAAATGTTACTTTTTCAGCAATAACATCCATAACATATTTTTTCTTTTTATCTTCGTCTTCATAACTTCTTGTTTGTAATCTTCCCTTTATACCAATTACATCTCCAGTATGACAATATTCAAAGGTATTTAAAGCAATATTATTCCATAAAATACAACGAATAAAATCTGTTTCATAAATACCATCTATATTTTTAAAAGGACGATTAACAGCAATCGTAACAATACTTCTTTGTTTTTCGCCTTCTCCAATAATTTCTGGATCAGCACATAATCTACCAACCAAAACAACCTGATTCATATCGATTTTCCTCCTTTCCGAGAGGCAATATAGCAAAGAAAAAATAGAAAATCAAATAACCAATTTGTTAAATTTGAACATATTTCAAGCAAATTTTCCATAGAAAAAGGCAAATTGTTACGACAATTTACCTTTTTTGAGTGAATTTCGATAAAATTGGTATATTTTTAAAAAATTTTACTTTTTTTCTAATTTTACTTTATAACCACAAGTATTTAGGATTTTTAAATACATCTCAAGTGTTATTTTATTAATCCCTACTTCATATCTTGAGTATTGCTGTTGGGTTACGCCGATTTTCTTCGATAATTCTTTTTGGGATAATCCACATGAGTTTCTTATTTCTTTTAAGGTTTTCATAAGTTATTGGACGGCTAAGGTGATACGAAAGCTTTGATCATTTAAAGAACTATCAGGAGGATAGAGTGCGAATATTCCACTTACTGAAGTATTGCTTAGAACACAGCCCCCTCGAGCGCTTCCTGGATATGAACTATACGTAAAATATGTCATATCATTATAAATAGAACTTGTATATGTATTACCAATCACAGCAAATGGTCCAATTTCTCCTGTAGCATCCCCTAAGATTCTTCTATCCCAATTTGCATAAGATGTCCCATATTTATATAAATCAAAATATCTTTCATCGTTTAAATCTACAGCAGTTAAGCCAATTGAAGAATACATTGGATTGACATTTTTATCATCCAACATGAAACTTGCTAAATATTCCCATGCTCCTCCATTCATATCGTAAATGCCACTATAATTTCCAGTCGTACTTGCTAATTGCGCATTATCTAATCCACTATAAGCTGTATTTCCTGTATATCCCGTATAGTAAGAACCATTTGTATTTTGTGTCACTTCACTACATGTGACACTACCTTCTCCCCTTGTGCATCTTCCATAGATACTTTGTGTTAAATAAGCAACAGCTCCCCACTCTGTATTTTTAATAAGATGACTTTGTAAATCTTTATTATATTCTTTTGATTTTTTAAAGGAATCTCCTAGTGTAATATTTCTATAGCTTGTTATATTTGGTTTAATTTGAATTCCGTTAGTGTAACTGGTTTCAAATTTTCCTACCCATAAACCATTTCCTCCAAAGGCTAAAAACGCTGGATGCGTCATCCATTTATCTTTACTACATTTTCCTTCTCCACCAGATTCTCCCTGTACTCCATTTTCTAACATCGGAGTTTTACAAGTTGATTCTCCATCTATTGTCCCTTTATCTGTCGTATTGTCTAGTCCAAATTTTACTTCTATTGCTAAATTATCTTTGCTTT
>CANRJW010000058.1 GCA_947631035.1 uncultured Bacilli bacterium | reverse complement strand
CTTTTCTTTTTAATAGTATAACATTATTTAAAATTTAATGATATAATTAGAAAGTAGGTGAAGTATATGGAATTATTAAATCTTTTTTTAATAAGCATTATTATTATCGCTATTTGTGCTATTGTTTATATTTTTTATTTTAATAAAATGCAATATTTAAAAACTAAAATTGAAAAAGCCGAAGGAATCATTGATGAAACTTTAAGGCAAAGATATGATTTACTTGTTCGAGCTGATAATATTGTCAAAAGTACCTTAAAAGATAACAAAGAATATTTTAAAGAATACCTTGATTTAAAAAACAAAAACATTACGAATTTTGATATGGATCGTAAATTAAAAGAAGCCTTTAATACTTTAGAAAAATTTAAAGACGATTATCCAGAACTTGGTAAAAATAAAGAATTAAAAGATATTTTTATAACAATTAAGGAAACCGATGAAAAAATCGTTGCTATTACAAGTTACTATAACTTAAATACGAATCAATTAAATGCTTTTATTCGTAAATTTCCATCCAATATTATTGCAAAATTTCACCATTTTGTTGTTAAACCTTTCTTTGATGGCAAAAATATGAATGACGATATTTATGACGATTTTAAATTATAATCCTGTCAAATAAAAAGTACCACGAAGGTACTTTTTTATGATTGGCCTAAATAGGTAATTTTGGCATAGCCACTTCCTTGCTTAGCATTTTGGCTAACAGCATCACCACTTACATTTTCTGTGGTATGAGTTCTTGTTTTTTCTAACTCACTTTCTTCACATTTATAGCACCACATTTCTTTATTTGTAAGGCGTTCATTTCCAATGTAGCCAGAACCTCCGCCACCTCCAGCGTGCCCACGAGATCCGCCTCCACCGCCATAGAAGCCACCACCACCTCCGGCGCCACCATATCCATAATTACAAAAATCTCCCCCTTTGCCAAAACTTCCTGATCCACATGGTTTCTCTCGTACATCAGCTCCTGCTTCAGTTTGAGACCCACCTGTTCCATAATAAGCTGGAGCAGAATTAGTAAAATTTGCGGAATCATTTCCTTTAATACCGCCACCAGCACCTCCAAGAACATCAATTGAGGCAATACTTTGAACTCCTGCTCCTCCACCTCCAGCAACAATTAAAATTTGAGTTTGTTGGTTCTCCAGTTCCGATAATAATCCTGTTGCTAAAGCAATATGAGTGGCTCCTCCACCACCATAATTATATTGCCCATTACCACTTCCACCTTTTCCTCCACCGTTATAACCACCAGTTTGGTCTGTAGTAGTTCCACCAATATAAATATGAAGTGTTTCTCCCTGACTTAAATTAACGTCACCTGTTGCATATCCTCCATATCCAGGAATGGTACCTTCTACCGTTCCACCACTCGCACCCCATACTTCAAGTTTATACTTTCCATCGAATGGAACAATAAATTCTTGTTCATCACCAGTATAATTGTATTCTAATACACTCCCCACTTTTAACTCAAAATCAACAGTACATGAAACAGGTACTGTACCACTTGTTATAAATAATCCCCATCGCGTAGCATCCCATTCTCCTGTTGCTTCATTATCACATTTCACATCTATTTTTGAATAAGTTCCTTTAGGTGGAACTGTACTTGTTTTTTCACCATTCACAGTTAAGGCAATTAAATTATAATCCCCTTTGCCTTTTCGAAAATCAGGTATAGTTCCTTTCAACACATCAAAGGTTGCCTTTTCTTCATACATAGCAAAACTTGCGATTAGACTTATACCTCCGATTATTGCTACTATTGCTATTATGCTTCCTATTATAATTTCTTTTTGTTTTTTGTGTTTATTAAATCGCTTTAAGTCCTCTGGTTTTCTATTTTCTAATAGACCCCCCCCCCAGACGACTATTTTCACTGGTTGGGAGGTTCTTTTTGAAACTTTTCATTTCTCTTTCTCCTCCTTATCTTAATTTAATTCTACTCTTTTTTTTGTCTTTTGACAAGACAAGAAATATTAATATAAGGCAATGGAATAAATACGAGCAATAATAGTATGAGTGTCAGCCTCCCCATTATGAATCATGTATAATTTTATATAATAACTATCATCATATTCATTCAAATCTAAAATAAAATTTTGACGAATTTGAGTTGCTTTAAAAACAGAATGATTTTCAAAGAGGAAATCTGCACCTAAATCTTGATTTTCAGATAGTCCATAATAAAATGTGCCAGTTAATCCTAAATTATTTGTTTCAGTTTGTACATCTATATCTAAAGTATTATATTGACTTATATCTAGTTTGTTTCCTGTTGTAGCAGATACATTTGTTCCAGCATAACTTGCTGACATATAAAATATTTTATCAGAACCAGAAGTAGAATAATCCGGTAATGGAGTAGCATTAGTAGAACTTCTATTTGGAACAAATTCTCCTGTAAAGTCTGAAAATTTACCATATTGACTCCAATATATATAACATGGTAAGCCACCTTCATACTTTTGATTTTCACTTATAACAGTTGAGTTTAATAATTTCTTTTTTACATCATCTGTATAGTTTGAACTGTTTTTGAATCCATCCCTTAATTTTGAAGATTCAGACAAAATAGTCATTCCCTCTTCACTTTCTACTAACTTTTGTACATAGTTATCATTTGCCAAAAATTCATCTTCATTTGTTGCTGGTACTTCAAGAAGTTCTGCTAAATATTGAAAAGCTGGTATAAAAGTAATATTACATACAGTTCCACTTTTTGTTAAGTTATGAACATAAATTCCCCAATCTTGGTTATTCCATTCAGCAACCGCACTATTATCACATTCTACACTTTTTCCATATAACCCCGATTCTTTATCAGGAATAGTAGGAGATTTTTCACCATCAATGATGGCAGACATAATGACATCTCCTTTGCCAATTCGAAAATCAGGCACTGTTCCTTTTAATACATCAAAAGTTTTTCTTTCTTCATACATAGCAAAACTTCGGTATAGGCTTATACCTCCAATTATCATTACGATTGCTATTATACTTCCAATTATAATTTGTTTTTGCTTTCTATTTTTATTAAACCGCTTTAAGTCCTCTGGTTTCTTATTATTATCTAAATAATAACCCCCCCCCCAGACGACTATTTCGCTCGGTTGGGAGGTTCTTTTTGAAACTTTTCATTTCTCTTTCTCCTCCATATCTTAATCTAATTCTACTCTTTTTTTATCGTTTTGACAAGATAGGAAAAATCTCTAAATCATTACTGATTATCCAAAGATTCTGCATTTATACAAAATACAGCATATAAAGGTACAGATTTAATATTATTCTTAAATCCGAAATTTTTACTAGAAATTCTAATTCCATATTTTGGATTATATTCTTTCATATAATTATTTAAACTCCTAGATTTTGTATGAATACTTGTTTTAACTTCTACCGGAATAATTAAACCTTTTTCTGATTGTAAAATAAAATCAAGTTCACTATCATATTCATTTCTCCAATAGTTTAAATTCAATTCATTGAATCGAAAAGCACTAGCCACATAATTTTCTGTAAGCATACCCATCATTAATTCATTAACAGCATTTCTATTTTTAATTAAATAAATAGGAAATTCACTTAAATTTGTAAGTAATCCTACATCATTCATATATAGTTTAAATGAATCTAATTCTTCATACATTTTTAAAGGCACTCCTATTTTTGTTTTTACACATTTATTCACTATTCCAGCATTTACTAACCAGTTAATAGAGTTACCAAAAATAGAACTAGTTCCCCCTTTTTGAATAAACTTGTATTGGAATTTTTTATTTTCTTTTGCAAGTTGGATAGGAATTGAAGCAAACGTTGCAATAATTTTTGGTGAATCTGTAGTTTCACTATATTTTGTTATATCGCTTTTATAAGATTCTATAATTGCATTTTGATAATCAATAGCATTCACTGTAGAATTAGAATTAATAAATTCTTGTACTACTTCCGGCATACCTCCGATAGTAAGATAATCATAATAAATTTCTAAAGCTTGTTTATGAAGAGTATCTGGCATTTGTTCGTTGTTTTGAAAACAAGTCTTTATTTTTTCTAATAATAAATTATTTCCCGTATTAATTAAAAACTCTTCAAAGGATAACGGATAAATTGTCAAAAATTCAACTTTACCAACTGGAAATGAATAATCTTTTTGGCTTATTTGAACTCCTAATAAACTTCCAGCTCCAATAACATAATATTCCGGAGCTTCTTCACAAAAATATTTTAAAGAGGTTAAAGCTCTAGTATTTTTTTGAATTTCATCAAAAAAGATTAAAGTAGTATCTTTATCAATTTTTTTGTTAAAAGCAATTTCTAAATTTTTTATGATATATTCTGGTGATATGTTATCATTTATTAGTTTTCCAACAATATCATTTGTTTCAAAATTTACATAAATAAGGTCTTTAAAATTTTCTTTAGCAAATTCTTTTATTAAATAAGTTTTTCCTACTTGTCTAGCACCATAAAGTAGTAATGGTTTTCTATTTTTTTTGTTTTTCCATGCAATTAAATCGTTCATTGCTTTTCTTTGCATAATGATTCACCTAATAAGAATATACACTATAACTCCAAAAAAATCAATATTTTTATGACTTTTTTGGAGTTATAGCAATTTATTAACCTTATTATGGTGCTAGAGTAATACGGAAAGATTTGTAACCTTCCTCTCCAGGGATGCAGGGGGCAAAAGCCGAAATACCAGAATTTACACCTCCATCATAGTGTCCTCCTCGCGCAAGCCAGGGCCATTTAGAATTCGTGTTCCATCCATCATCACCATACCAAGAATTTACTTTTCTTTCGCCATTATTTCCATAATTAATTCCTTGAAAGGGACCCATTTCTCCTGTCGCGTCTCCTAAGATTCTTCCTTTATAATCTGTATCAGTGCTTAATATATAAATATCATAGTATTTCGGATTGTTTAAATCGGCTTCAGTTAATCCACTGGATGCCCAAACAATTTTTGATGTGTCTGCTAATTTTATATCGGAAACGTTAGTCATTGCTCTAGCGACATACTCATAACAATCTCCATTCATATCATAAATTCCTGAATAATTTCCCGTGGTACTAGCATTTACGCTTTCTTTATTGTTATAATTAACTGATTTTGTGCCATCACTTTTTGGTGTTACTACTTCATAATCTCGATAACCACCATTACCAGATGTTGCTTCTTTATTAGCTGAATAACCTGTAACATAATTGCTGGTGTTATTTATTCTTATCTCTGTACATTGATTACCATTGCATCTTCCATAAATACTTTGGGTTAATAATGCAATTGCACCCCATTCGGTATTCTTCATTAAATGACTTTGTAAATCTTCTTTATATGCTAAAGATGTTTTAAAAGCATTACCTATACTTATACTTCGCCATGAAAATGTATTGGGCTTTATAATAACGTTTTGAGATTCATTAGCATTATTGTGGCTTTGAGCATCACTAGTAGTAGATATTAAACTACTACTCGTTTCAAACTTTCCTACCCAGAATCCACTTCCTCCAAAGGCTAAAAATGCTGGATGCGTCATCCAATCTCCTACATCACAGGTCCCACTTTCTCCACTTGCTCCTTGTACTCCATTGTCTAACATTGGTGTTTCACATTCATATTCACCATCTTCTGTATTATCTAAACCAAATTCTAATTCTATTCTTCGCACTTGATTTGAATCTATTACAGAATATCCAGTATAATTGCCTAAATTAAATATTCTATATTTGTATTTTGGTATCCATACAAAATAACTTTCTATATCTTTCTCTTCTATTGTTGCTCCTACGTCTGGTTCTTCTGTTCCATCAGTTAGTATAACAGCATTCGCCCATTGTTTATCTTCATAACTATACCATTCTCCACTTTCAGGCTTTACTTTTGTTACTTCTCCTTTTTCCCCTATCTTTACAGGTATCATTCCATTCCCTAATACTGGGTCTGCTCCATTTAAGATTGGTTCTCCTTTTGATGTTTTAAATGCTACTGTACATTTTACTTTCTTGGCTTCCCCTTTATTTTCTATATTCTCTAAACTCCATGTGCTATTATTCCAATCAGCTGTTACATCATTTTCACATGAAACTTCTTCTACTATATAGCCATCCTCTTTATTTGGAAAACTTACATCACTAGGAGTTTTATCGTCTATGGTAAAAGCTAAGTTTATATCTTTGGTACTAAAATCGGGTACTGTTCCTTTTAATACATTAAAAGTTTGTTTTTCTTCATACATAGCAAAACTTCGGTATAAACTTATACCTCCGATTATGACTATGATTGCTATTATGCTTCCAATTATAATTTGTTTTTGTTTTCTATTTTTATTAAATCGTTTTAAGTCCTCTGGTTTCTTATTATTATCTAAATAATAACCCCCCCCCCAGACGACTATTTTCACTGGTTGGGAGGTTCTTTTTGAAATTATTCATTTCTCTTTCTCCTCCATATCTTAAT
>CANRJW010000057.1 GCA_947631035.1 uncultured Bacilli bacterium | reverse complement strand
AACCCTATGCCTCGCAAACCCTTATAAAACCTACTACTTTCCACAACAATTTTTGTATTTCTTACCACTGCCACATGGACATGGATCATTACGTCCTACTTTTTTCTCAGCCTTTTTAGGTGTTTGTTTTACTTTTTCTTTTCCATCGTTTGCAACACCTTTAATGGTTTGTTTTCGCTCTGTATTTTGTTCAATATTAGCTTTTAATAGGAAACTTGCAATATTTTCGTCTATTTTGTCTAATAAATTTTCAAATAAGTCAAAACCTTCGATTGTATAGGCTTGTAATGGATTTACTTGCCCATAACCACGAAGCATAATTCCTTCTTTTAGGTGCTCCATCTCACTAATATGGTCTACCCATAAAGAATCAATAATTCTTAGAGAAATTGCACGTTCAAATTCATGGAAATTTGGCGCAATACTTATTTTCTTTTCATAGTCTTTTATAATACGATCTGCTAAATATTCTTCAATTTCTTCTTGTTTTTTCTCTTTTATTTCGCTAACATCGACGGGTTTATTTTTAACATAGTTGGTATTAACAAATTCAACAATTTCACTTTTATCGTCATCTGTTAAGTAACCCTCTGGTTCAATATGATTCTCTACTAAAGTAGCAATGGTATTTTTAAAAATTTCTAAGATACTTTCATGAATGTTTTCATTATCCAAAACTTCATTTCTTTTTTCATAAATAATTGTTCTTTGTTCATTGACGACATTATCGTAATCAAGCAAGCTCTTACGCATATCAAAGTTGTTCCCTTCAACCTTCTTTTGAGCTGTTTCAATACTTCTTGTGATGGCTTTGGAACGAATAGATTGGTCATCGGTCATGCCAAGGCTTTGAACCACTTGTTTAATTCGGTCGGTTCCAAACATACGCATTAAGTCATCATCAAAGGATACAAAGAATTGACTTGTTCCAATATCTCCTTGACGACCACTACGTCCACGCAATTGGTTATCAATACGACGTGATTCATGTCTTTCTGTACCAATAACATAAAGTCCACCAAGTTTTTTCGTTTCTTCAGTTAATTTAATATCGGTTCCACGTCCAGCCATATTGGTTGCAATGGTAATGGCGTTTTTCTCTCCAGCTTTCGCGATAATCTCTGCTTCTCTTTCATGATTTTTTGCATTTAACACTTCATGTTTAAGTCCGGCTTTGGTAAGTAGTTTGCTTAAGTATTCATTCGCTTCTACAGAAATCGTACCTACTAGAATTGGTTGCCCCGTCGAATGAATTTCTTTAATCGTATTTACAATGGCCTTATATTTTCCGTTCATTGTTGCATAAACTAAATCTGGTAGATCGACACGAGCAATTGGTTTGTTTGTTGGAATTTGAATAACATACATATTGTAGATATTTCTAAATTCTTCTTCTTCGGTTTTGGCTGTACCCGTCATACCAGATAACTTTTCATACATTCTAAATAAGTTTTGGAATGTAATCGTTGCCATCGTTTTAGTTTCAACATTAATCGTTACACGTTCTTTTGCTTCAATGGCTTGATGTAGTCCATCACTAAATTGTCGTCCTTGCATTAAACGACCGGTAAATTGGTCGACGATAATGACTTGATCATCACTAACTACATAATCGATATCTTTTTTGAATGCATAATTCGCTTTCAACGCTTGATTAACATGATGTACTAAATTGGTATTGTTGATATCATATAAGTTATCCACATGGAAAAATTTTTCAATTTTTCTACTTCCAGCTTCTGTTAAAGAAACATTTTTTACTTTTTCATCAATCGTATAGTCTTCTTCATTAATTAAGTTTTTAACAGAACGATCGGCATCGACATATAAAGAACCATTATTGGCTTGTCCACCAGAAATAATAAGTGGTGTTCTTGCTTCATCAATTAAGATAGAGTCTACTTCATCGACAATACAAAAGTGAAGAGGTCTTTGTACACGGTCTTTGGCATCAACAACCATGTTATCTCTTAAGTAGTCGAATCCAATTTCATTATTGGTTGAATACAAAATATCACAAGCATATGCCTCTTGTTTTTCTTTTGAAGATAAATCTCTTAAATTTAAACCAACCGTTAAACCAAGGAATCTAAAAATATTTCCCATCCATTCAGAGTCACGTTTCGCTAAGAATTCGTTTACCGTAACAATGTGAACTCCTTTACCTGTTAAAGCATTTAAGTAAGCAGGCATAGTCTCAGTTAAAGTTTTACCTTCACCAGTTTTCATTTCGGCAATATTACCATAATGAATCGCAAGTCCACCTAGAATTTGTACATAGAATGGCTTTTCTCCAATCACACGATATGCAGCTTCACGAACAACAGCAAAAGCCGGAACGATTAAATCGTCTAAGGAAGTTCCTTTTTCTAATTCACTCTTAAATTCTTCGGTTTTCTTTTTTAAATCCTCATCAGATAGTTTTTGCATTTCTTCATCTAAGGCTACAACTTTATTTGCAATACCTTCAAATCTTTTTAATTCTTTATACTCGGAATCAATTAATTTTCTTAAAAATCCCATCTTGTTTCACCTTCCATCGCCATGTATTATAACATAGTTCTTATTAAAACTAAAGTTTTTAGGAAAAAAAAAGAAGTAAATTTCTTTACTTCACATTTATAATACCGTATTTTCCATCTTTTCGTTTGTATAAAACAGATACACATTCTTCATTTACATTTTTAAATACAAAGAAATCGTGATCCAATAATTCCGATTGTAAAATAGCTTCTTCTTCGTCCATTGGTTTCATTTCAATATCTTTTCTTTTGACAATTTTTTTATCTTCTTCCTCTGTTTTTTCTACTTCGAAGTCTAAATTTAATTCTATATCGTTTACTTTATATTGTTTTTTAATTCTTGTTTTATTTTTTCTAATTTGTCTTTCTAGTTTATCCACAACCAAATCAATGGCAGCATATAAATCATTATGTCTTTCTTCAGCACGTAATGTAAATTTTGTTGTAGGAATTGTTACTTCAATAATTTGCTCTAAATTTTCTACTTTAACATTTACATAGGCTTTTATTTCTTCAGGATTTTCAAAGTATTTATTGAGTCTTTCGAATTTTTCAGTTACATATTCTCTTATGGCATCAGTAACTGTTATTTTTTCCCCTCTTAAATTTATTTCCATACATTCACCATCCTTATTGAAATTATAACATAGAAAAATTAAAAAAACTACTATACAGTAGTTAATTCTGTGGAAACGACATCGATTGCTTGTAGTCCTTTAGAAGTTTCAATTAATTTGAAATCCACTATGTCGCCCTCTTTTAAAGTTTTGTAGCCTTCTTTAGCAATAGCTGAATAATGAACAAAGATATCTTCTAAGTCGTTGCACTCAATAAAGCCATATCCTTTTTCGTTGTTGAACCACTTTACTTTACCACGCATACTAACACCTCTTTCCTCAAAATTTACTGCTTACAAACTAACCATACCACGTCTATGGTACATAAACAATAAAATACGTTCGACAAAGTTCGCAGACAAGTCTCTTTGTCTAAAATAATCAAAAATGTGTTTCAACATCTATCCTAAATTCTATTCTAAGAGGAAAAATTTGCTTTAGGCAAAAATTGTTTTTATTGATTCCGATTTCTAAAATTCATTAAAAATTGATGCTACAATAATCATGTTGGTGGTAGTAGTATGAAAAATGCGTTTGTAACTCGTTCTTTAGATTATTTAATCAAAAATAATGCTTGTACAGAAAAACAAAAAAACATTTTTCGCTATACCTTAGAATCTCTTTATTCTTTAGTTACTAAAACAACCGCGGTGCTCATTTTATCAATATTTTTAAAAACGTTTCCTATTACTTGCTTAATGCTTCTATTATATTCTTTATTAAGAGGATTTGCTTTTGGACTACATGCTACTAAAAATCTATATTGTTGGTTTATTACATTGAGCACTTATGTGTTTATACCTTTATTTATTAAATATTTGACTATTCCTTTAGAAATTATTTATGGATTGTTTGGAGTAGGACTTATTGCCATGCTTTTATGGGCTCCAGCTGATACTCCATCAAGACCTTTGTTAAGTAAGAAAAAAAGACAAACCAATAAAATTATTACTTTATTTATATCCGTCATCTATGTTTTATCTGCTTTTTATTTTAACAATGCTAATTATTATGAAATTGTACTATTTGTTTTCATGATAGAAACAATTTGTATCTGTCCTATCACCTATAAATTGTTTCACGTTCCTTATAATAATTATAAAAATTATAAGAAATAATGATGGTTTAAATTTTTATATAGATTTAAACAATAGAAAGGAGGGAAGAATATAATGGCTAGTATTTTTGCAAGTGTTTTAGCTTCTTTAGCTAATGTCATGAACAATGGTGTTTCTACATTCACTATTTTGGCTACTTGGGATGAAACTGATTGCCCAGATGAAATGCTATAATAGAAAACGCGCAGTATTTAATACTAACGCGCTTTTTTTATTTGTAATTCTATATAATAAAAATCGTTTACAATATTGATTCTTTCCTTTACTAAATTGTTTCTCATGATTGAAAATAATCCTAATCCACTGCCTCGATTTTTTGTAGAATAGTATTTCGTTCCTAACTTATTAATATCAATGGAATTTTTAAAATTATTGCCTACTTGAATAATTACATTATCTTTATCTTCTGATAAATTTAAGATAATAACTGGCTTTTCAGTTTCTTGGCTTGCTTCTAAAGCATTATCTAATGCAATACCTAAGCATTCTGAAATACTATGAAAACTTCTGGGAGATAATTTGATAAAAGGATCCTCTTTTAAATTGTTATTTATAATTACATCATATTTTATATTGTAAAGTCTTTCTACTACTATTCCTTTTATACCATTTGGAACATTATATAGATTGCTATTTTTAATATCGAAATGATTTTCCTCATCCAATAAATCGTCTATTAAAGAATTGATTTTTTTATTGCCAAAAGTTTTCATGGCTATTAATTTATGTTTTATATTATGTTTGTAAATTTTGTACTCATCTAAGAATCTTGTATAATTTTCATTATATTCTACTAATTTTGCATTGGAATTTTTTAATATAGTTTCTTTGGTTTTTAATTTGACTATTAATATAAATAGTGCCATAAATATCAGAAATAATACTATTATTAGTTCTATGGAGTTTGTATTGGAAAAATTTATTGCATTTAAAATACTTAAGGTTCCCATTGTTAGAAATAATAGATAGGCTATATTTAATGAATTAATATTTATAATGAAAAAGCTTTTAATTTTTTGCAATATTCTTTTTAAAATAGGTATTGAACAAATAATTACTTCAAAAGAGTATATGAATATAGATAATGCAATTTTTATATAAGAAACTTTAAGAGCAGATATATTATCGTTTAAAATATTCAAAACAAATAAAATATTAGTAACGAGTAATTCTAAACTAATTGTGAGTGCGAATATAATAACATAATTTATTATTGTTGTTTTCCAGTCATCCTTGAAAAATAATTTAAAATAGATCGTAATTACTATTGAACTAATTAAAAACTTAATATTAACATTTGTATAATAATTATTTAAAACAACTAACAATGTGGATATTGTTAACAATACAACTTTTTTTAAATCTAATTTTAATTTAACATCGTTCAGCTTTGCATAACAAATTATATAGAGCGCCAGACTTATTATTGTTGCAAAAACAAAAGTTATTATATTAATTATTTCTTCCATAATATTCTTCAACTTCCTTTTTAAACTTCTTTGATAATAAATGAACCTTTTCTCCAGTATCCAAAACAAAATAACCTTTCGACCAATTAAATGCTTCTACTCTATCCATATTCACTACACATGCTCTATGAACCATCATAAAACGACTATCTAAATAATTCAGAGAATCTTGTACATTCATATAAATGGCATAACTTGTTTTATCGGTATTCACAATTAATTTTCTTTCTTCCGTATCACGATACAAATACGTAATAGAACGATAAAATATTTGAAGATTCAAATTACGACTATTAAACTTAAACATCTTGTTATCAAAATTTCTTTTGAATATTGCTTTTAAATCCTTCTTTAACTTAGGTTCTAAATCATGAAATTTCTCAATAAAATCAAAAACTTCATAGACTGTACGATAAGCTGTTTCAAACATTTTATCATGATTTGTAATGAATATAATTTCACTTCCCCAATCGTTATCTCTTATGTATCTTGCAATATCAATTCCACTTACCTTACTTGCTAGTTCAATATCTAGTATATAGATTTTCCTTTCTGCTTTATCCAAAATAATTTCCTTTAAAGCGTTGGTATATTTTGTAAAATAGTCTACTTTAATTTCTTCTGTTTTCAAAACGTCTAATTCTCTAATAATCTTTTTAATAGACATTTGTGTTTCACTTTCATCTTCTACAACAATTATTCTAATCATACTAATCTTCCCTCTATGTTTACTATTTGCAATTATATCATAAAATTAGTAAAAAAGGAATGAAATTTTATTTCATTCGCCAAACTCTATGAGTTTGGATTTTTTTGTTTTATAATAAATATATGA
>CANRJW010000056.1 GCA_947631035.1 uncultured Bacilli bacterium | reverse complement strand
TCCTAACTGCTGTCTCCCGTAGGAGTCTGGGCCGTGTCTCAGTCCCAGTGTGGCCGATCAACCTCTCAGTTCGGCTATGCATCGTTGCCTTGGTAGGCCGTTACCCCACCAACAAGCTAATGCACCGCAGGCCCATCCTTAAGCGAAGCTTTAAGGGCTTCTTTACTCCGTAGAGCACATTCGGTATTAGCAATCGTTTCCAACTGTTATCCCCAACTTAAGGGCAGGTAACCCACGTGTTACTCACCCGTTTGCCACTAGATGGAAAATCCAAATCGAGCAAAATCCGATTCTTGTGCAAGCACGCAAATTTTCAATTACTGTCAATGGGCCATCTCGTTCGACTTGCATGTCTTAGGCATGCCGCCAGCGTTCATCCTGAGCCAGGATCAAACTCTCAATAAAAAAGATTTATAAAATCTATATTATATAAGTTTAATCTAAGCTACTCAAAATTGACTTTTTTACTTAGTTTTCAAAGAACATTTCTCGCGCTTCTTTTCGTTTGCGCACTAGTAATATACCAAATCATGTTTTTAATGTCAACACTTTTTTTCATTTTTTCGACAAATTTACATTTTTTTCTTTTTTACTCTGTAAAATGTATGCGATTTGGTACGTTTTTATGCCGTTTTTTTAACTCAGCACGTTTTACATTTTACCCTATATTTTATGTAAATGCAATAAAAAAATGCCAATTTTTAAAAATTTTTTGGCAAATTGACATATTTTTTATAATATTTTTCAATTTCTTCCTTACAAAAAGGGCTTTTCTCTTCTTTTTTTAAAAGAATCAACCTTTGCAATTCACTTTTTAAAATGAGATCTAAATCATTACTATAATGCATTAGACGTTTATGATATTTATATTCATTTCGGTCTAGTATTCGAAATCCTCCATCAGGAAAAACTCTTAAATCTAAATCATAATCAATATATTTAATCGTTTTATTTTCTATGACATAAGGAGATGCAATATTACAATAATAAAACAAACCCTGTTCTTTTAGCTGTGCAATAATATTAAACCAGTTCTTCTTATAAAAGATAAGAATGGCTAATTCATTGGTATGGTAACTTCTTCCATCATTTTCTGTAATCTTGGCCTTATAATTGGCACAAACAAGTTTTTCTTCTGTTACTTCTAAAACTTTTGCATCTTCGCAAACCCTATGGAGAATACCATTATGTTTATAACAATGTATAGTAAGATTATCTCCTACTTGAATCGTATCCATAATAAATTCTCGCTTTCAAGAAAAATTATACCCTATTTACAGACAAATTACAAATAAAGATTATTCTCTTGACATTGCGTCTTGAATGACTTCTAAAGCTTTTTCCAATTGCGCATCATGAGTTAAATCCGTTTTATCTTCTAAAACAAGGTAATCTGGAGCAATTCCTTCTTGGTCAATACAATTTCCATTTGGTGTTAACCATCTTGCAGAAGTATATTTAACCATGGTTCCATCGTCTAAAGAATACGTTTGTTGTACTCTTCCCTTTCCATAGCTTGTGGTTCCGACAATCGTAATACCATAACTTTCTTTTAATGCAGCAATTAAAACTTCCGAAGCTGAAGCTGTGGCTTCATTTTGTAAAACAACAATTTTATAATTTTCATGTTGTTCGGTTTCATCTTTAAACTCTTTGGTTTCCTCTTTTTCTTCTAAAGAATAAAGAGTTTTTCCCTTTTCAATAAACAAACTAGCCACTTCTCCTGCAGAAGATAAATATCCTCCGGTATTATTACGTAAATCTAAAATTAAAGTATCTATATTTTGTTCCTTCAAGGTTTCTAGTTCTTTTTCTACTTGCATTTTTAAATTATTCGAAAAAGTAGCAATTTTTAAGTACCCAATATGGTCTTCAAATATTTGACTATCAATAGAAGAAAGAATTAATTTTCGCACTTCTACTTCATAATTCAATGTTTCATTCCCTCTTGTTACCGAAATGGTTACAGTTTCTCCTACATCGCGATTTTTTAAGTAGTCAGCAACGGTACTTTGCTCGTCATTAGAAGGAAAAACATTTCCATTAATGGCAATAATTTTATCTCCTTCTTCTAAACCCACCTCTTGGGCAGAACCGCCTTCTATAAAACCTGCTATAACGTTATCTTGGGTAACTTCAATACCTATTCCCTTATATTCTCCCATTAATTTTTGAGCTAAAGCATCGGTTTCTTCTTTGCTCATATAAGTTGAATAATCTTCCCCTAAATAATTTAACATGGCTCCAATGGCGCTTTCAAGCATGCCTTTTTTATCCACATCTTCATAATATTGATCAATTAAAGAAGCATAAACATTTAAAAATTCTTTTAATTCTTCGTCGTTATTCAAATCTTGATATGTTATATTTTTGGTTAATTTATTTTGATTATATAAAATTAAACCAGTTGTCATACTCGTAACAAAAGCCGTGATAATAATGATAACAATCATTTCTTTTAAACTAAAACCTTTTGATTTTTCTTCCTCGTTCATATTATCACCCTATGTTCTTATTTATAGTATCATATTTTTAAATTCTTTCAAATAGAAGTATTTTATATTTTTCAAAAAATTGACAGAAAAAAAGTAAGCACTCTTATAAAATGCTTACTTTTTAATCGTTAATTCACTTTTAGCTTTTTCAATATCCGTAATAAACTTCGTCACTTTACCATCTTTTACTTTTATTAATGTAAACTTACCTAATTTTAACTCTTCTAAATTGGTAAACTTCGTTGAAGCAGTTTCCCCTTCACTGGCTCTATATTTTTGATTTAGTTCATTATCTAAATTTAGGTGATAAACTTTTAAAGCTTTTTCCTCTTCTGTATATTTAGAAATAATAACATTGTAATAAGATAAGTTAACATCTTCACCAGAGAATGCTGCTATGTAGTATTCTTTTTCGGGACGATTCAACATTGTACCAGCAATTACGATATTTTCATTAACGCTTCCCTCTGTATAAGTATAGCCATTTTCTTCTTTCTTATTTAAATCTTTGGTTACAAATGCTCTTGTAAAAAAGTAGATTCCTACAATAATAAGGACTAATCCTAAAACTAAAAAAATAAACTTTTTAACCTCTTTTTGTTCTTCTGTTGCATATTTTTTCATATTTTTAACCACCTACTAGGTATTATAGCAAAAACAACTAAGAAAAACAAACGAAAACTTATTCATTTGTATTATTCCCTTTTTTAAGCAAATCCTCTTCTATTTTTAGTAAACGATTGTATTTACAAATGCGTTCTCCTCTTGAGATAGAACCACTTTTTATAAAATGCAAATTCAGTCCTACAGCAAAATCAGCAATAAAAGTATCTAATGTTTCTCCACTACGGTGAGAAATAATGGTTTTATAGTTATTTTTTTTCGCATAGAAAATCGTTTTAATCATTTCAGAAATCGTTCCAACTTGATTGGCTTTTAATAAAATAGCATTCCCACTATTCATTTCAATTCCTTTATTCAAATACGTTGCATTGGTCACAAAATAATCGTCACCTACAAGCATTACTTTTTTACCAATTAGTTTTGTTAGGGCACTTAAACTTTCAAAATCATCTTCATGATAAGGGTCTTCTATACTGATAATGGGATAGTTTTTTACTAAGTATAAATAATATTTGGTAAGTTCCTCTTTGGTTATATCTTGATTATCGATATGATACGTTTCGGTTTCTTTATTATAAAGTTCACTGGCTGCAACATCAAGAGCAATGCAAATATCTTTTCCAGGAACGTAATTGCTTTTTTGAATGGCTTCCATAAGAAAATCCAAAGCCATGGTATTTTCTTTTAAATCTGGAGCATATCCTCCTTCATCTCCGACGGCTGTACTATAATTTTTGGCTTGTAAAAGTTCTTTTAATGTCATAAACACTTCAGAAGCAGCGCGTAATTTTTCTTTAAATGTTTTTTGCATCGGAACAATCATAAATTCTTGAATATCTACAGAATTACTGGCATGAACTCCGCCATTTATAATATTAATAAAAGGTGTAGGCATAGAAACTTTACCATTGGATAAATACTCGTATAGTTCTTTTTTATTTTCTTTTGCCAAGGCTTTAATTGTAGCAAGGGATACACCTAGAATGGCATTGGCACCCAACTTACTTTTGTTTGGGGTTCCATCTAATTGAATTAAAATACGATCGATGTTGTTTTGGTCTAATTCTTGTCCAATTAATTTAGGTCTTATAATTTCATTAACATTTAAAACTGCTAGTAAAACGCCTTTTCCATGATAACGCTTTGCATCATGATCTCTCAATTCTAAAGCTTCACGAGTTCCTGTTGAAGCTCCACTCGGTACAGAAGCAACACTAGTTACACCACTATCGAGCATCATTTCAACCTCAACTGTGGGATTTCCTCTAGAATCAAGTATTTCTCTTGCATATAAATCTTTAATTATAGCCATACTAGCACCTTCTTATTCTATTAATAGTATAACGAATATAGAGCAAAATAGCAAATAAAAATAGGAAAACTTCCTATTTTAAAATTTCTAAAACCATTTTACTGTTTCTTCTTAATAAAACCAGATCACTTAAATTGACTAGATTATATAGGAGAATAAACATTCCAACTGTTTTGGTAATAACCATGGTTGTAAATGGATTAAAGAGTAACATAATTCCTAAAAACATTAATAATACCGAAGACAATATAAGGACACTTTTAAATGGAGCATTCTCTCTTCTAAGGTATAAAAAGTAAACAAATTTTTTAACGCTTTCCTCTATTAACCAAATTCCTAATAGGATATTTAAGAAATTAATTATTGAGAATGGATTAAAGATAATAAAGATACCTAAAAGAATACTCAAAATTCCAAAGAGATAATTGTAATGAAAAAGTTTTAATCTATTTCTTTCAAAAGCCGTATAGATATAATAAATTCCAAAGAGTAATAAGAAAATGCCAATCAAAATACCGACAACTTTATTTGTCATTTCACTTTTGGCAATGATAATAACGCCAAGAATAGCAAAGATTACCGAAAATACCATTTCTTTAAATAGCATTTTATCAAATTCTTTTTCTAACTTTTTCATACAATCACCTAAATTCATTCTAAGTATAGCATATTTTAAACTATTTGAAAATACCTCTTTGGAGAATTAAAAAAGTAACTTAGAAAAACTAAATTACTTTCTTAAAGCTAGAGTATGACTTTTCTCTTCATTTGAAAAGTAATACATATAATTAGAATTAATTTTTGAATAGAAGAATTTTACATTATGAATCCAGACTTTAGTTTCAGCATTGGCTTTTGTTGGACTTCCTAGTACATAATGGCTCGCTAGTTCTTTTACATCTTCGATAGAATAATCATCATATCTTCTTTTTATATTACCACACATGGCAATAATTCCGGCTTCTGGAGTTGGTAAAGTTAAAAGATTAAAATTCCCATCCATCATGCCACAGAAATTATTTTTTGTTCTTGAAACATTATTGGGATCATTCACATCCATTTCTGAAAGAGAAATCGCAAGAACCATACTTTTATCTTTTACACCAAATAAATCACAAATTTTAGATACATAATCATAATAGGTACTTCCATCATGCAAGCGTAAGTCATCTATATGGTCATAACTAAAAATTTCTGGCTCTGTGGTTGTTAATAACTTCTTTTTAGATGTTCCTAATTCTTCTAAGGAAACAGTTAAATCATTACGATTTACTAAATAAACAAAAGTTAAACATCTTGATTCAATACTTTCTAAATTATAAATATCATTGTGAATAATTTTAGAAAAATCTGTAAAATTATTAGTTGTTGTTTTAGCAAGTTCAATTATTTTTGAACTATCTAAATGAAATAAATCAGAATATTCAATTAAATAAGATTCGTACATTGTTTCTTCTTCTAAATATTGTCTATATCGATCACTTAATAAAGTAAGATTCATTGTGGAAACTTCTGTTTCTTCCTTGTGTGCTTCCTTCTTTTCCAACATTGGCTTTATAGAAACAACATTATCTTCCTCTACTATGGTTGGTTCTATTTCATTTACTATTTCTTCCTCAATGGCAATATTTTCTTCTACATTTGAAGAATAAGCATCATTATTGCCATAAGTTAAAAAGCAGAAAAATGGTGCTACATAAAGAATAAAATTTCTTAAAAGCATTCTCTTTTTACTATTTTTAAATATTGTCTTTTTATATTTTTTAATTTCTTTTAAATAATCATTAATTTTATTTAAAATTTCCTTTCTTATTTTAGACATTATCTTCACCCCTAATTCAAACCACAATGTCTAAACATTACTATAAATTTTCCATTTTGTCAAATTTTTTTTGCACAAATTCCCAAAAAAAAGAACTATTTTGTTTGTTCTTTCTTTAACTTCTCAATTTGTTCAAGGGATAAACCAGTACAATCAGCAATATCTTCTATAGACATGCCTTTTTCCAACATCCTCTTAGCAGTAGAAAGGTTTGCTTCAGTCTTGCCTTGCTCAAGTCCTTCGTCCATTCCAGTTTCCTTGGCATCTTCTAGTTGTTGACGATGCTTCTCTTCAATATCATAATACCCCGCAAACTCTGGATCTTTACTTAACTC
>CANRJW010000055.1 GCA_947631035.1 uncultured Bacilli bacterium | reverse complement strand
TATATTAAAATTTTCATTTTAATATCTTTTTCATTTAATATGACTAGTTTTCCATAAAACTTTTCACACTATCCTTAAATTAAGTATATCTTAATTAAGAATGATTTTCTATATTTATTTCCATTTTATATTTTTTTAAATCGACTTTGTAATTGCAAACAAGAATTCCTTCTTTTTCTAATTTTGCTTTTTGTGCCTCAATTCCTCCAAAAGCAAAATGGTTAGATAAGTTGCCTTTACTATCTACCACTTTATAACAAGGATATTTAAACTCGTCCGGATTATGATGGAGAATATTTCCAACTACTCTTGCCAAATGTTTATTTCCTAAGAATTCACCTATTTGTCCATAAGTAACCACTTTTCCTTTAGGAATTGTTTCTAAAAAGGCATATACTTTTTCTTTCATAATTTTCTCCATTATTTAGTTTCATTATAACGAATTACTTTTTATTTTCTATTTCAATTTTTTCGTCTAAATATTGATAGTTAAGATTATTTTGATTGCTAATTACGGATTTATGAAGTTCTTTTTCTAAATTATCACGTGTATTTTTAGCAATTCTTCCCCCACGTTTTGCAATTTCTTTATTTTGTTTTAAACCATAAGGCTTATACTCTTTAGCAAGTTCTCTTGTTGCTGTTTCTCCCAAATCCGTTAAAAGAACTTCTACGTCTGTCATATTATCTCTTAAAGATTCTTTTCTTATTCCTTTATAGGATTTATATTCATTTGCTTTCATGCCTGACCATTCTTTATATATCTCATTGGTTAATATTCCATATTCATACTCTTTTTGAATACCATTTTCTTTCCATAAATCCGTTAGTTTATTTCTATTTAGAATGCCTTTTAACCTTGCCTCAATCCATTGCTCAGAATATCCTCTTTTATGGTAATACTCAATTGCTCTTTTAATAGCAATTTCTGGGTCGAATACTTCATCAACTCTTTCACTACCTAAATTGGCTAACCATAATTTAAAAGGTTCCGCTTTAGGTGAAGGTATAGATTCAATAAGTCTAAATATTCCTTTTGTATTAAGTGCATCCCTTAATCTTATTTTTCCATCCGGTGCTAACATTTTCAACTGACTACATTTTGTAGTCAGTTCACTACCTTCTTTTTTTAATCTCGTTTTTAAAACAGACCAATATTTTCTAGGCTCTTTACTATCAGTCAATGCCCCTACAACATCAACAACACTAAAATAATACTCTTCTTTTTCACTATCCCAAATACTTCTTATTTCCTTTCCTTCAAATAAATTTGAAACTGTTTCTAGTTTATCTTGATTCATATAAACCCCCTTCTACTAAAAATAGTATATCGTGCAAACAATTGTTTTTGCAACAATAATTTTGAATTTATTTAAAATTCCTTTTTACTAAATATTTTTGCAGAAATCTTATAAGAACCGTAAACCATCATAACGCTTATAATGATTAATAAAATAAACCAATAATTTTCTAGAAAAGACAAAGCTTTACCAATCACAGATAAATCAACGTATCTTGAAAGAAAACCACCAAGAATCACTACTCCAAAAACAATAAGAAATATACCAATTCTTGCTTTTTCAACACCAAACTTATAAATAATCGGATACATAAAAGTTAAAACGAGTAAAGTTCCAAATATAGTTCCAAGCATTGTTACCAATATTTGCTCATAGTTAATCGTTTTTGTTCTTGCATAAGAAATCAGAAAAGCCATAAGAAGAGTTATAAAAGCAACAAAAAGAATCATGAAAATTGTCGCAATGTATTTTGCTTTCACACTATTTTTTCTTCCGTTCGGTAAAGTTATTGAATAAGCATCCCAATTATTATAATGATCGTAACTAAATGTTGAAATCATAATCATGACACTCATAAAGGGCAAGATAAAGGAAATATCCATTTCTCCTAAAAGACCCATCGCTACATAGACAACCAACAATATCCCCATTAATTTAAAGTTACTTTTAATCATGGCTAAATCTTTTTTAATAAATCCGATCATTCTTCTTCCCCCTTAATCATGATTACCATTAAATCGTCTAAGGTAATCTTATCAACTATGGCAATATCGTATTTTGCTTTAAAAGCATTTTTATCTTCCACAAGGACTTCATACGCATACTTTAACTTTCGATACTTAAGATAATCTTTTTTTTCGATGGTTTGAAATTCCTTCTCCGTACATTTGACAATTCCATATTTTTCTAATAACTCATTGGTCGTTTTCGCTAAAAGAATCTCTCCATCGTTAATAAAAGTAATATAATCCGCAATGTGTTCTAAATCTGCTGTAATATGACTAGAAAGTAGAATGGAACAATTTTCTTTTTCTAGAACACTTTGAAAAATTTCTAATACCTCTGCTCGAGCAACTGGGTCTAATCCTGAAGTAGGTTCGTCAAGTAGCAGAAGTTTCGGGTGATGCGCTAAAGCCGTGATAATTTCTAATTTCTTACGCATTCCTTTCGAAAAAGTCTTAATTGGTTTATTGGACAACAAAGAAAATTCTATTAAATAATTATAAAAGAGTTTGCTATCCCAATTTTTATAAATCCCTTGCATCGCACTATTGATATCATGGGGAGTCAGAATCTCAGGAAAAAACATATCGTCTAAAACAACACCAATATCTTCTTTTATTTTTTTATCACATGTACGATTATCAAGCCCAAAAATTTTAATCTCTCCACTATAAGACTTGATAATATCCAGTATCGCTTTTATCGTGGTAGTTTTCCCTGCGCCATTTTCTCCAATAAAGCCCATAATCATACCTTCTGGCAAACTAAAACTAATATTTTTTAAAGCAAAATTATCATACTTCTTACTTAAGTTTTTAACTTCCAAAACATTTTCCATTATTCTTTATCCTCCTCATATAATAAATCCAACATTTCTTTTAAGGTTTTCTTTTTGATATTATTCATTTTAGCAATCCCAATCGCTTTATCCATTAGTTCTTCGATCCTGCTTAATTGCTCTTCTAGTGCAACCTCTTTATTAATTTTGGCAACATAAAATCCTTTCGAAGGAACATTTTTTACATAGCCTTCTTTCACTAATTCCTCATAAGCATTTTTAGTAGTAATTACACTACATCTTAAATCCTTGGCTAAAGTTCTTATCGAAGGCAACAACTCGTTTTCCTTTAGTTCATTGGAAACTATTTTTACCTTTATTTGTTCTTTAATCTGTTCGTAAATAGGAACCCCACTTGAATTACTAATGATAATTTCCATAGTTCACCTCTTTTGTATATATGTATTATATACAGAATATACACAGATGTCAAGACATAGAAAAAAGACCACCATGATACTGGTAATCTTCTATCAAAGTATACTTTAAGATATAAAGATTTCTTTAAATGTTTGTTCTACAAAATCATTATCATTCATTTTATCTTCGACATACTGATTAAAATTATCTGGATTGATACCATTAAGAACGATTTTCTTAAAATGAGGATAGTACTCTTCGATTTGGCTTCGATTCACCATATACGTATTGCCACTAAAGTTAAACGTAAGTTTTTGAACATTTTCAATTAAGAGAAACAAAGACACAGCATTGTATAAAAGAGATTTTTCCAAATATCGATTTTCATTTATATACCAATCGGTGATATGGTAATCAATCGTTAGGCCTAAATTTACCGAATCAATTTCTATAACATAACCATATTCCGAAAGAGGTAAATGGTCCACTAAAAGACTTGTATTACTATTATTTCCTATATATGGATTTTGAAATGGCAAAATACTTTCTATTCCTGATTTATCTCGATTAAATGGAGTTATAGGGATAGTATCTTCCGTATACTCTTTTTTAACATCAATAATATAATACTCATTTTTGGTATTGCGATTCATTCGGTAGACATTACATAAAGGAGTTTTATAAAGAATCATATCTTCAGTTGTTTGAATAAGATAAGAAAATCTAGGTGCTACTTTGTTTAAAATGACATTGGAAAAATCAAGAAGAAGTAAAAGTAGAAAGCCTATCATAAAATAAAAGATGCCTAAAATGCACTTTTTTAAAATGGTTCTATTTCTTTTTATATTGATAAAGCCAAACGTAGATAAAAGTAACCCCATTATAGAATGAATAGACCCCCAACTACTATCCGTTGGATAAATGGTAAAGGCCGTAAAAACTAAACCTAACCCAAAAAACAGAATCATTCCATAGATGACTTTATTTTTTTCTAATACTTTTTTATTAGAATAGTCGATGGTATCCAAAATATTTTCTTCTAACTTTTTTTGATAGTTTTCCTGCTTAATTTTTTCTCCACTTAATAAATCGTTCACAGTGATTTTTAAAATTTCACACAACTCCATCATAATGGAAGCATCTGGAAGTCCTTTACCACATTCCCATTTGCTAACCGCTTTAGACGTAATTCCTAATTTCTCTGCCAGTTGCTCTTGCGTTAAATTTTGTTCTTTTCGAACACTTGCAATAAACTTACCAATCTTTTCTTGGTCCATATTTCTTGCTCCTTTCAAAAACAATTATAGAATAGGAATACAATTTCTAACACCTACTAGTAGTAGAGTTACTCTTTTTCCATCCTATTATAAAGTGTTACGGCTTGTCTACCTAAAGAATCAGCATGGGTTTTATTGGAATAGGTACAGGTTTTTGTTTTATCATAACTATACCATTGAACAAAATCCGTTTCTAAAAATAAGTATAACATAAAAAGCAAACCCCATACAGCGTTTGCTCCCAAATGACAATAGGCTTTACTTATTTTCTTTTAAATAGAAATTTAAAGGTTTGTCTAACAAAAGGTTGAATAAGAAACAATTGAGAAAAATAAGCAAATGGAAAATTAAAACAAATTAGTTTTAACCAATTGGCTAGCAAAGTCCATAGATTAAATCCCATATAATAAGGATAGTATAACCATGCAGCTATAAAACTCATGACCGGAACCATAATTCCAACCGTCGCACATATTACCGCAGTTTCAAAATGAACGGGATTCGTTTTTTTCATATCAAAATTTTTGCAAGCCATTTTAAAAGAAAAAGGTTGTCCAATCAGCATTTCAGCTAGATAAGCAAAACAAAATTCTACTAAAACAACCGCCCATATCGGTAAATAACGACCAAACATATAAACGCCACCAAGAGTATTTATAGATTTTATGACACTATTTGCACCCGTTAAAGTCATAAGCGTTGCCCCATTTATTACATACAAACTGTAAAAAACATAGGCATGCACAGTAATAACCACAGTAATGAAAGCAAACAAAGCTCTTTCTTTTTTATTTGTAGGCATTAAACTTCACCTCCTTTTTTGCAATAAAAAAACACATATAGAACTATTCACATCTTTCTAAATACATCTCTGTAATCAGATTTATGTGCTTAGCACTACATGTGTCAAATGTATTACTTCTTAAGTTTAACACATTTTTTTAATTTTTAGAATTATAAAATAGCTTGAATTTAGATATTCAATTAGTATATTATTGAATTCTCTTTAATTTATCTAAATTAAATTTACGCCCTAATCTTACTATATCTTCTTCGTTACTCATGGATTGTAATCGTTTAAAAGCTTGTTCATATTTAGGAATTTGAGTTTCTTGAAAATATAATTGTTCATCATACATATTTAATATAAAATCAAACCATTTATTTAATATATCATTATTATCTTCTTGTAAATTAAAATGAAGACGGTCAATGATATCTACATAACGATATTTATTAAGAACTATATTTTGAGAAATATTAATCGGTGATACTTTTAAATTCGTTCCATATATTTTATTAATTCTACTTGTAAAAGCAATATTTTGAATAATTCGAGCAGTTCTACCATTGCCATCTTCAAAAGGATGAATTCGTACAAACAATAGATGGGCTAATGCACTCTTTAAAAAAGGGTTATTATAAATATCCGTGATACTACTATATTTATAAAAATTAATATAATCCGTCATAAACGCTTTAACATCTTTAGCTTCAGGAGCATACCAATAAACTTGATACCCATCTTTAAAACTAGCCCCGACATTTACGGATGTTTTACGATAATCGAGTGATACGTTAAGATTTCCCTTTTCACAAACAAAACGATGAATATCCTTAATCCTTTCATGACTTATAGATAATTTATCAAAAAATAAATTATCATCGATAGCATAGGTTTCACGTGAAGTTTTATTTTCTAAAAGAGAAGATTGTTTTAATTCTTTACTAGTTAATTCTAATAAATAGAAGACGATGGAATAATCATCTGCATTGCAGTAGTTAAACAATGTCTTAAGATACTTTTCAAAATTTAATCCCGTTTCTTCCATATGATATAAAACATTATCATTAAGTTTAATCTTAGAAACAAATTCAAGTATATTAAAATATTGAACTCTTTCTTCGTTAATCCATTCTTTATTCACAATTTCTTTCATAAAATCCCCTTCTTTTTAGCACTTATCCTAACATTTTTTTGCATTTTAGTCAATAGCGTGCCTAAAAATGTTAAACCTTTTGTGTAGGTTTGTCAAACAAAAGTGACAGAGTCACGACAAACCAACGATAGATTATTTTAATTTATTAAAATAATCACG
>CANRJW010000054.1 GCA_947631035.1 uncultured Bacilli bacterium | reverse complement strand
CTCACCCGCATAGCGGGTGGATTTATTTCACGACCTTATGGTCGTGGCAATTCTGTTGAATTGCTTATTAAAAAAATGCAATTATTTTTTGATTGCATCTAAATAGTTAATCTTAATTCCTTGGCTTTTGAATTTTTGTTCATATTCAGTTTCGATGTTAAAAAGGTCAGTACTGGCTAAATCAAGAGAAACTTCTTGAAACGTATATCCAGCATTATTAATATTTTTAAGACTACTCGCAAATAGAATTAAATTATCTGTTTTTTGAATAATATGTTTTTCTCCTTGAAATAAATCTTCATAAATATTTAAAAATTCTGGACTGGTTAAACGTCTCCTAGCATGTCTATTTTTAGGCCATGGATCAGAAAAGTTTAAATAAATACAAGAAATTTCATGGTCAAAAATGTCTGGCAAATTTTTAGCATCGACATATAAGAATCTTAAATTTGGTAAGGGTTCACTTTTTCCCAAAGCCCGAACTAAAATACTTGCATATTTCTCAATTCCAATAAAATTGATATCCGGAAACTGAAGAGCCATTTCATAAATAAATTTCCCTTTTCCGGCACCAATTTCAATATGAATATTATGATTGTTTTGAAACAAATTCTTAAAATTTCCTTTCCATTCTTCGGGATTATGAATCACCATTTCGGATTTTTCCACAGTTTCTTTCGCATTTCGAACATTTCTTAATCTCAACTTTTATCACTACTTTCTAACCAATTACATATAATAAACCAAAAGGAAGTGTATTATGAAGAAAGACCGCAATGCCTTTTTTAGTGAGGCTAATTTCGGACAATCTAGTTTTATGGGTGCTCCTAATATACCTATGAATTATCCTATGAATGGCAATTATAGTGGAGCCCAAGCCAGTCAAAGTTTTTATTCTGGTCCAGTTCCCATGAATTATAATCCCAATATGGGGCAAGGAATGAATAACGATTACCTAAGCGATTTTGAATCTCGTATGGCTAAAATAGAACGCCAAATCAATCGCCTAGACGCCCGCGTAAGTAAACTGGAATCCAAAGGACTCATAACCACGGAAAACTTTGATAACACCACCAATATGTATATGCTTTAATTTAAACTTATCTTGCCAAAGGTAAGTTTTTTTACAATTCGATTTAAATAAACACGACCAAGTATTTTATCGAGAATTCCCATTTTATAGGCAATGACAAAATAAGTAATCGCTCCTATTATACTAATAACACCAATATAAAGAATACAAGACATTTTACTGGTTACTTCAAGAGGAATAAATAGTTTTAATAGAACAACTACAAAAGTCATTACAATGGTAGGTATTAAAATTTTGCCTAACATTTTTATAGTGGATTTGTATTTTAATTGATGGTCTTTTTTTAGTGCTTTTAACGCAATCAAAAAAGCTGTAGTATAACCAATCGCTGTTGCCAATATGGCTCCTAAATAGGCTTCTAAACCAAGTTTATGGAATAAAAGCATTAAAGGAATATTTAAACACATATTCGTTAAAAAACCTAAAATGGTACTTTTATAAACAGTTTTAAATTTGTTAAGTCCTTGTAAAGTCGAATTCGTAATCATATATAAGTTAATGAACAAGGAAACAAAGACACGTATTGCAAATATAACAGTTCCGGCTTCATTCGCTCCGTAAAAGACACTCCAAACACTACGAGATAAAAGCGACAATCCAACACACATTGGAATACAAATCAACAATATAAGTTGTAAAGCTTTATTTAATTTATCTTCTACTTCATCCCAATTTTTTAAGGTATAAGCTCCAACAATTGTTGGAATTAAACTCGTAGTCATTCCAACAGCAATCGAATTCACAATCATACATATTTTCGTACTCCAGGTTGTAATTGCAGTCGTTGCAAATTCCACTTTAGCGGTTTCTACTCCTAAAAATTCTAACGTACGCATAATCATAACCATATCCAAAAAATCATTAATCGACGCAGCAATGGCAATAATAATAAAAGGAATCGCATAAACAATAATTTTTTTTCGTATTTCTTGATTACTAATCTTATCCTTTTTCTTTATCTCAACAAGTCCTAAACTTTCTTTATTTTGTTTTATTTTTACTAAAACATAGAGTAAGGAAGCAATTCCTCCAGCACAAGCCCCAAATACAGCAATTCCAATTGTATTTTTTAAAGATAAACCCAAAATATGAATGGCTAAATAACTTCCTCCCAAAATAACAAAAATACGAACAATTTGCTCAATCACTTGACTTAAGGAAGAAACTCCAAAAACATTATGTCCTTGTAAATAGCCTCTTGATACACCTAAAAAAGGAATTACTAAAATAGCAAAAGAAACGGCTCGTATTACAAAGGTTACATCTTCGATGGTATTTCCACCACTTAAATTACCAAGAATCAAAGTGGCAATACTAGGGGCAAACAAAAATAGAAAAACAAAAATAGTAATTGAAATGCCCAAGACGATCTTTTTTCCAATTTGGTATGCCCTTTGTTTAGCTTCATAAAGTTTTAAAGTATTTAATTCTTTAATAATTTTGGATATAGCAATAGGAAGCCCAGCACTAGAAATATCTAAAAATATAATATAGATATTATAAGCATAGGCATATAAGGCACTTCCTTTTTCTCCTACCATAGCATAAAAAGGAATAACGTAAACCATTCCTAAAAATTTTGTGATAATAATCGCTAAAGTTGCAATAATCGTTCCTTCAATAAATGAACTTTTTTTCATATTTATCCACTCATTCTTTTGGACTATAAACAATTAAAGCAGAAAAGCAATAAATTTGTTCTTCTCCACAAACTGCAATAGCCACGTTGTACTTGATATCTATTATATCACTATTCGTAGAACTAAGAAAACTATTTATTGCTCTTTCTAAATCTTTTTCATGAGATTCATCAAATACTTTTACTCGCATAAGGTTCCTCCTTTTTTCTAGTATAGCAATGTAAAAATGCGAAAAAAGGAAAATTTAAGGATTAGAAAGCGAGAACAACGCGGAAAGTGTCGTAGTCATTCGACCCGCCCGAGTCACGCTCAAAAGCAAAAACACCAGGCATAGTTCCGTTTCCGTTGCGACCACCACGTTTAAACCAAGGGTAAGTAGGGAACACAAAGTTCGCGTAATCACTCCACATTGAACTTATATAATCACTTCCTGATGTTGCAAATGGACCCATTTCTCCAGTGGCATCTCCGAGTATTCTTCTATCCCATCTAGTAGAATCAGCATTATAAGAATATACATCGTAATATCGTGGGTCGTTGAAAACATTATCGTTTAATCCACTTGAACTATACCTTTTTGTTCCATCGGTATTCAACATAACGCTAGCCATTAGTTCCCATGCACCTCCACTCATATCATAGATGCCACTATAATTTCCTGTCGTACTTGCTAATTGTTCACTATCTAACATGTCATAAGCTTTATTATTCGTATAACCTGTCATGTAGCCACTTTTGCTATTAATTGTTACTTCGGTACAGGTACTTTTTTCTTTATCACATCTTCCATAAATACTTTGCGTTAAATAAGCAACCGCTCCCCATTCCGTATTCTTCATTAAATGACTTTGTAGACTCGTTCGATAGTTATATGATTTTTCAAATGAATCTTTTATAGATATACTTCTCCAAGAGGTTTGGTTTGGTTTTATCTGTATATTGCTATTATCATTTTTACTTGTTTCAAATTTTCCTACCCACAAACCTGTTGTGTCGAAAGCTAAGAATGCTGGATGCGTCATATAATCTCCAACTTCACAATGTCCAATTTCTCCACTTGCTCCTTGTACTCTATTTGGAAGCATTGGGGTTTTACATTCTCCTTCTACGTCCTCTGTATTGATTACTCCGAATCGTATATTTATTGCTTTGTTTTGCTTTTCACTATCTGTTCCTGTTGTTATAACATATTTTCCCATATTTTCATCAAATAATTGATAACTAAACTTAGGTATCCACACAAAGTAACTTTCGATATCTGTTTCGGATATTTCTGCATTATTTGCATATTCTTTGTTTTGGGCTTCTTCTGTTAAGATTACTGCATTCGCCCATTGTTTTGCATCATAATCATACCAACTTTTATCTTGATTTTCTGCATCGACTTTTGTTACGACACCATTATCCCCTATTTTTACCGGTATCATTCCATCTTCTAAGACTGGTTCTGCTCCATTTAATCCACTTGTTGTATCGATTGTTTTAAATTTTACTGTACATTTTACTTTCTTGGCTGTTCCATCAGTCTTTATATTTTCTAAACTCCAACTGCCATTATTCCAATCTGCTGTTACATTATCTTCACAGTCTACTTCTTCTACTATATAACCTTCTCCTTTATTTGGAAATTTAGTATTTGTTGTTTCTCCATCTATAGTAAAAGCTAAAGTTATATCTTTGGTACTAAAATCAGGTACTGTTCCTTTTAATACATCAAAAGTTTGTTTTTCTTCATACATAGCAAAACTTCGGTATAAACTTATACCTCCAATTATTGCTATTATTGCTATGATACTTCCAATTATAATCTGCTTTTGTTTTCTATGTTTATTAAATCGCTTTAAGTCCTCTGGTTTCTTATTATTATCTAATATACCCCCCCCCCAGACGACTATTTTCACTGGTTGGGAGGTTCTTTTTGAAACTATTCATTTCTCTTTTCCTCCTCTATTGTTACTTTTATTCTACTATGAATCACTATAATTTTCAAGACATCAAAAAAGAAAAAATATAGACTTTTTTCTTTAATAAGATAATGCTATTCTTCAATGATTATTCGATATGGATTGCCTTTAGTGCCACCACCACTTTTATATTGTACTTTGTTTGATAAATAAAAACATGGTCGTATACCATAGCTATAAAAATTACTATTCACAGTAGACATTCTGCTTACCGATCCTGTATAAGCAATATACCAAGCATATATTTGAGCATCTCCTCTATTGGGACTAATAGTCCATTCAAAGTATTTTTTATCTAAATTATACATCCATGCCTCTGTTTGATATGTTGATAATATGCTTTGTATGCGTTGCCCCCAATAAGTAGGTTCAATTGAATAACTATAATCGCTTGGATACATTAATCCTATATTATTTATCATTTTCAATTGTCCATTACTATTTCCTGGATTATTTCCTCTTTCTGAAATATAATATTCTTCTGCTGTTATATCGAGATTTGGTCCATATGGCGCACCCAGATACCAAACAACAGAATCAATATATTTTTGATAATTTATTGTTCCCCCTTTTAACGTATTCCAATAAATAGTATTTAATACATTGGTGTTTAAACTACTTGTTTCCCATTTATTAACTCCTGCTGTATTCCATAGATATCCTTTCCCTCCCGGACCTGGGTATTGTGTAGAACTTGTTGTCAATAATCCACTTGAATTTTCTGTATAATAATTATTTTTTATGAGTTTTACACGATTTTCATAATCCCCATTTATTTCACTTTGGGTTGGCATAACTCCTATGATTCGATATAAATTATTGTCGGTGCAACCTTCTTCACATCCAAAATAAACATAATTATCTGGATCACTTCCCGTATAGCGATAATCTATTTTGGCATTCTCACCTGTTTGTTCCGTTGTTTCATGTTCTACTTTTACTAGTTTCTCATCTTCTGATACTTGACTAATTATATAGTCACGAAATAATACATTGGTTTCAAAGGTTATATTACAAACCACTCTCTTATTTCCATTTGATTTAACATTGATTAGTCCCCAATATTTGTTACTCCAATCTGCTGTTGCTCCATTTTTGCATTCTGTTTTTATTCCGTATAACCCTGATTCTTTTGTAGGAAAATCTTCTGTTCCTGTTATTCCATCAATTGTATAAGCAAGGGTTATATCCCCATTGGCAAAATCAGGCACTGTTCCTTTTAATACATCAAAAGTTTTTCTTTCTTCATACATAGCAAAACTTGCGATTAGACTTATACCTCCAATTATTAATACGATTGCTATTATACTTCCTATTATAATTTGTTTTTGTTTCTTATTTTTGTTAAACCGTTTTAAGTCCTCTGGTTTCTTATTATTATCTAAATAATAACCCCCCCCCCAGGCGACTATTTCGCTCGGTTGGGAGGTTCTTTTTGAAACTTTTCATTTCTCTTTCTCCTCCATATCTTAATCTAATTCTACACTCTTTTTCGTTTCTTGACAAGACAGGAAATATTAATACAAATAAAAAACTCCTTAAAAAGGAGATTTTAAACTAAATGGTCGGAAAGACAGGATTTGAACCTGCAACCCCTTGGTCCCAAACCAAGTGCTCTACCAAGTTGAGCCACTTTCCGATTGCTTATACTATTATATCATTATTTTTTCAAAATGCTACATAAAATTTAACTTTTTGCACAAATTTTGCTATTTTTTCTTTAAAATTAGCAATTTATTTTATTAGAGTCCTTTTTAAAGTATAAAACTCGAACTATTCTTTCTTTAAATAATTCGAGTTTAACATTCCTAATGGTGCGCCCAAAGGGAGTCGAACCCCTAACCTCTAGATCCGTAGTCTAGCGCTCTATCCAATTGAGCTATGGGCGCATTCTTTTCAAAATGCAATATCATTATAGTATAGACAACTCAAAAAATCAAGTGCTTTCCATTTTGAGTTTGCCCTTTTTGGAAAAATAGTATTAAATTATATATGTAAAGTGAAAAAATATCACTTTACATTCTTTC
>CANRJW010000053.1 GCA_947631035.1 uncultured Bacilli bacterium | reverse complement strand
TATATGTCAGTAATAAGAACAGTAGAAGAGTTAAGTAAAGATCCAGAGTTTGCGGGGTATTATGATATTGAAGAGAAACACCGTCAACAACTAGAAGATGCCAAGGAAACGGGAATGGACGAAGCAAACCTTTCTACTGCTAAGAAGATGTTGGAAAAAGGCATGTCTATAGAAGATATTGCTGATTGTACTGGTTTATCCCTTGAACAAATTGAGAAGTTAAAGAAAGAACAAACAAAATAGTTCTTTTTTTAGAAATTTTTAAAGATATGGCTTGCTTGTGGAGGGATTGTGATGGAAAAATACATTCCCGTGTTAGTGAAAAATAATCCCTTAATATAACAGTCCATTGACGCCTTTGTTCGTGCAAAAACTTGACAAATTATCTAATAAACTATACAATGATATAGAATTAATAACACGACGAGTCACATTTTAGTCACATAAATAACATATAGTGTTATTAATAAAGGAGTAATTAGTATGGTACAGTTAATCTATTATGCGTTATTTGTTATCACACTTTTATATGGAATTTATTTTGTTATCACTGGTTTATTTGCTTTTAAAAAAGATGATGAAAGAAAAATTCGTTCTTATCGTGCAAGAACTAAATTTGGGGTAATTATTGCAGCAAGAAATGAAGCTCAAGTAGTAGGAGATTTAGTCAAAAGTTTAAAGGCTCAAAATTATCCAGATGATTTATATGATATTTATGCATTTGTTAATAATAGTAAAGACGATACTTTTGATGTTGCTAAAGAAGCTGGAGCTATTGCTGTTAATGTAACAGTTCCTGTAAAATCAAAAGGTGATGTTCTAAAATTTGCTTTTAATAAACTAAAAAACAAAGATTATGATGCTTATATCATTTTTGATGCTGACAATGTAGTACATCCAGACTTTTTAAAATTAATGAACAATACCTATATGTCTGGTTATAAAGTTGCTCAAGGAAGAAAAGATAGTAAAAATATTGAAGATAACTGGTTAAGTGCAAGTTATTCTATCTTCTACTATATTCAAAATTTCTTCTTTAATAAATCACGTATGAAAATTGGTGCTGCTGCAGCCATTAATGGTACTGGATTCATGGTAGCAAAAAGTATTATGGACGAGGGTTTTGAACCAAAAACGGTTACAGAAGACATCGAATTATCTATTCAATGTGTATTAAAAGGTTATGAAATTGCTTATGTGGAAGATGCCATTACTTATGACGAACAACCCGTTAAATTTATGGATTCATGGCATCAAAGAAGTCGTTGGAGTAAAGGAATTATTGAATGTAATCGAATTTACCGAAAACCATTACTAAAAAAATGGATTAAAGATAAAGATTTCTCAAGTTTAGACAAGTTTATGTTCAGTGTTGCTCCTTATGTTCAAGTCCTTAGTGTATGTTTAACAATTGCTTTATTCTTCTTTTATATCTTTGGAATTGAATTAAATGATATCTTCTCTTATTTCTTCTCATTAGGTTATATCTGTTTTATCATTGGTTACCTAAGCGATATTATTATGAATATGTTTGTTATTCTTTATTATAAAAGAGATATTGAAGATACAATGCATGGTATTTTACTTTTCCTAGTCTTTTTAATTACTTGGATACCAATTAATGCTATTTGCTTATTCAAAAAAGATTTAAAATGGGTTGAAATTACTCATACGAAGAAAGCAAGTATTGATAACTTAGTGAATGATAATCAATAACAATTGAATAAAAATATTAAAAATAAGACATAAATGATTTAGGTGAATAAATTCATGAAAAAAATAATCATTGTCTTATTTTTTATTGTCTTTCTTTCCTTTACTTTGAAAGGAAAAGAAGAATACATTATACCGGATAGTGCAATACGTTTAAGAGTCATTGCCAATAGTAATACCTTTGAAGACCAAATGGAAAAAATGGAAATCAAAAAGAATATTGAAAATATATTAAAAAATGACTTAGTTGAACAAACCGAAAAAAGCGAAGTAACGAAAGCCATACAAAATAAAATTCCCCAAATTGAAAATATGATTACCCACTATGATATAAACTATCACTTAAACTATGGGAAAAATTATTTTCCTGAAAAAACTTATAAAGGAGTCAAATATGAAGCTGGCGACTATGAATCTTTAGTAGTGACTTTAGGAAGCGGAACAGGAGACAACTGGTGGTGTGTATTATTCCCACCTCTATGTTTAATGGATGCCGAAGAAAAAGACACAAATGATGTTGAATATCGTTTGTTTGTAAAAGATTTTTTTACTCAATATATGTAATTTTATGAAAAACCTCCTCGTATAGTTTAGTAGGAGGCTTTTTTTGTGAAAGAAATGATTACTATTTTTACCATAGCAGTTGCTTTAAGCATGGATACTTTTTCTTTGTCTTTGGGAATCGGAACAACCTCTATTTCTAAAAAAAGATGTTTGCTCTTTTCAATCCTTGTGGGAATAATGCATTTTATTATGCCTCTGTTAGGCAATATGATAGGAACGAAACTTGTTGAAATGTTTATGTTAAAAAGTAATTTTCTTTTAGGAATTATCTTATTATACTTAGGAGTCACCATGCTCATTGAAATTTTTAAACCGAGTGAGAAACCAAAAACATTAACGTTTTTAAATATGCTTTTATTTGCTATTGGTGTATCCATTGATAGTTTTTCTACAGGGATAGGTTTGAATGCTATTACTAGCAATATGACGATGGCGGTGGTTTTGTTTTCTTTGACTAGTTTTTGCTTTACTTATTTAGGACTTTTAATTGGAAAGTATGCCAATCGTTTATTAGGGGCTTATGCCACTGTATTTGGGAGTATTTTACTCATTGTGATTGGTTTTATCCATTTGTGTAAATATTAATATTCTCAATTTGCAAAACATATAATTAAATTATATAATGAAGAAAATAAAGGAAAGTGATCCTATGAAAAAATTAGTCATACAAGGTGGTAAAACATTATCAGGAACAATTAAGATAAATGGAGCTAAAAATAGTGTTGTTGCCCTACTTCCTGCGGCGATTTTATCAGACGAAGAAACAACGATTTATAATGTACCCCATATTACAGATGTTGATGTTCTAAAAGAAATTATTGAGTTACTAAATGGGCATTTGGTGGTATTAGAAGATTCTATTCAAATTGATTCTAAAAACATTATCAATACGACGATTCCAGAAGAATTATCAAATAAACTTCGTGCTTCTTATTATTTTATGGGAGCCTTATTATCAAGATTTAAACATGTGGAAATTTATTTTCCAGGAGGTTGTAATTTTGGAGCCCGTCAGATTGATTATCATTTAAAAGGATTTGAAGCTCTAGGAGCAACGATTACAATGGAAGGTAGTAAATTTATAATTGATGCCAAAGAATTAAAAGGAACTGAAATTGCTCTAGATTTTGCTAGTGTTGGTGCTACAATTAATTTAATGCTGGCTTCTGTAAAAGCGGAAGGAGAAACCATTATTTATAATGCTGCTAAAGAACCAGAAATTGTCAATGTTGCTTCTTTCTTAAATAACATGGGAGCGAAAATCAGGGGAGCAGGAACTAGTACGATTAAAATTACAGGTGTAGAAAAATTAGGACGTGCTATGGTAGATGTTATTCCCGACCGCATAGAAGCGGGGACTTATTTAATAGCAGGAGCTCTTCTTGGTGATAATTTAACGATAGCCAATATTATTCCAGAACATTTATCAAGCCTACTTGTCAAATTAAAAGAAATGAATGTGAAGTACAAGCAAAGTCAAAATGAAATTACAATTAGTAAATGTGAAAACCTAAAAGCTACTGATATTAAAACACAAGTATATCCTGGCTATCCCACCGACCTTGCTCAACCAATTTGTGTTCTTCTTGCTAAAGCAAAGGGAACTTCTCATGTCATAGAAACAATTTATGAAAAACGGATGGGGCATGTAAAATACTTACAAGAAATGGGAGCTCATATAGAAGTTCAAAATAATGTAGAAACCATTACCGGTCCCTGTGAATTTTTAGGAACGGATGTCTCTGCAAGTGATTTACGAGCAGGAGCAACCCTTTTCCTAGCTGCTTTAACGGCAAAGGGAAAAACAACCATTACCAACATAGAATATATTCTAAGAGGATACGAAAATTTAGTCAAAAAATTATCCGATGTTGGTGCTAATATTGAAATACAAGAAATAGAATAGTAGTAGAAACTACTATTTTTATTTGGGGGAAAATATGAAATATAAGATATTGTTGATTATTTTTTTAGGAACGTTATTTACAACATTCATTTATGCACATATCGATAAAGATAACTTAAATTTACTTGCTTTAGGAGATGGTATCTCAACTGGTATGACACCTTACCAAGTAGAAGGATATAATTATAATGATTATTTAAGAGATTATTTACATGACCAAAATCAATTAGAAAATTACTATAAAAATTTTAATGAAATTGACGAAACAGCCAGTCATTTGGAAAATAAAATAACAAATAATATTGAAAATATTGATAAAAAGATAAAATTAAAACAAGCTATTAAAGAAGCTGATATCATTACAATTTCTCTTGGTATGGACGAACTCAATAACTATGCAAAAAAAAATAATCTTGGTTCTACGAAAATAAATGGTTATCTAAAAAAGTATGAAGAAATTCTTAAAATGATACGTAAATTAAATGATAAAACCATTTATATGATTGGACTTTATCAAACGAATTTAATAAATGATACAAAAATCAATAAAATAAATGAAGAATTAAAAAATTTATCCAAACAATATCACTTAGTTTTTATAGATATTTCTACGATAAAAGAGCATAAAGAATTTTTTATAAACAATAAAAATTATTATTTGAACTATAAAGGACAAGAATATATTTTTAATAAAATAAAGGAAAATATAGAGCAAACAACTTTTCTCATGATATGATTTATTTTCTTGCAATATTCTTTTTTTCTTTAAAAATAATATCTACATTACATATATTAGCTACTTTTATTAAATCTTCAAAATAATAGCGATTTAGACCTTGTTCGTTATTTTTAACCCAATTTTTAGATTTTTTTAAGGCTTTAGCCAATTGTTCTTGGGTAATATCAGCGTTTTGTCTTATAAATTTTAGTATTTCATTGGTTTTATAATCATTTGCTTTAAATTCCATAGAGCCTCACTCGATAAAATATTACCAACTAATGCTTTCTATTTTAGGATTAAGGCTATTATGACTAGTCTTTTTGAGATTTAGATTTTTACCTTTGTTATTCTTATATAAAAAGTAGGAAAATATGGAGAGCATCGAAAATGAAATTAGAAAAATTTAATAAACATAAGAAACAAAAAGAAATTATAATTGGAAGCATAATAGGGTTAACAATCATAATTGGAGGTATAAGTTTATACCGAAGTTTTGCTATGTATGAAGAGAAAGCAACCTTTGATGTATTAAAAGGAACAGTACCCGATTTTTCTGGTGCAGACATAAATTTAGCTTTTACCATAGATGGCCAAAAAGTAAGTGGAAAAGGATTTCCAAATAAAAATAGTGGATATGCAGTGAAAAATGTAAATTGTGAGAATGATGTAACGGCCGATTGGAATAATTATAAATGGAATTTAGAAAATATAAAAAATCCACAAAATACTCCCAAAATAAAATGTAATATAGATTTTATAGAAATTTATACAGAAAAAGACTTAAATGGAGCGGACCCAGTATTAAGTGAAGAGTTAGTACCAGTTGAAATAGGAGATAATGGGGCAGTAAAGAAAGCAGATATTGCCGATTCATGGTATAGTTATGCAGATAAACAATGGGCAAATGCCGTTATCTTAGTAGAAGGGAAAACGGCAGAAGATTATAAAGATAATGCAGAAATACCAGAAGAAGATATCGAAAGTTATTTTGTATGGATACCAAAATATCGTTATCAAATACAAACTATTGGAGTTAGTCAAACTGGTCAAGAGAAACCTTTTTCTATAAAATTTGGACTAGACAATACAACCGATAATGAAACAGAATGTAAAACGCCAATGAATAAAGAAGGAACACAAGGGGCATCAGGTGAAAGTGGAAATTGTGAGAAAGATAAATGGATGACGCATCCAGCATTCTTAGCTTTTGATACGAATGGCTTATGGGTAGGAAAATTTGAAACAGGACATAAAAGCGGAAAAGTAAGTAGCGAACAACAATACAATGTTGCAGAAATTGTGGTTAAACCAAATCAATATTCTTATAGTTATATGAATATAAGTAATCAATTTCAAGCTAGTTATTATTATAAAAGAACATTGGATAGTCATATGTTAAAGAATACCGAATGGGGAGCTGTTGCTTATCTTACGAATTCTATTTATGGAAGATGTAATGAACAAAATGGTGATATAACTTGTGAAAACGTTATGGTAAATAATACGAGTAATTTTGTAACTGGTTATGCTTCTACGAATGGATATACAAATACTGGAGTATCTGTTACACCTGGTAACAATGGTGCAAATATTGTAAATTATTTTGATAGTAAATCTGTTGTGGCAAGTACAACAAACAATTATAGTGGCATCTATGATATGAGTGGTGGGATTCTTGATAATACCATGGGTGTTTCATTAAGTGCAGATGGTACGCCATACACCGGTGGTGATGCTACACATAATTCAGGATTCAATGGTCCTTATAGTCCTAGAACTGGTGGTTCAAAAACTGATGGCGTCCCATTTCCACAAGAAAAATATTATGATGGTTATAAATATGGAACAACCTCTAATGATGCAGCAGCATATAGTAGAAGAATACTTGGAGATGCGACAGCTGAAACTAAAGGATGGTATGGAGGAAGGGAAGATATGGTTGGAGCCCAAGAATGGGCGAATAGAGGTTCTGTAGGAGGATGTGGAACCCACGTTTTCTTGGTCAAATGACACAATAAAGTTTTCTTCCTTTTTTCTTGTTTTCCTATCATCTATTTCAAATTTA
>CANRJW010000052.1 GCA_947631035.1 uncultured Bacilli bacterium | reverse complement strand
ACTAAGCTTCCTCCATTACTATTAAATTCTACTGTATATTTCTTACTACATCCTCCTAGTAAGAAGAATAGTAGAACTACTGCTAGTAGTACCACTACAATAATGGCTGCTGTGATTCCATTATTTTTCTTTTGTTCTTCTTTTTTCCCTTGCATTTTTCTACTCCTTTACTCTTTTTTAAAAGCTATGCTAACTTTTGTTTTCTATACCATTATACCCCCCCCCCGAACGCTAAGTCAATCTTTTTAGTTCCTTTATTTTATCCTTTGCTACATATGAAAAAAAGCAGATTCATTACAAATCTACTTTAAGTTCTTTTTTCTTATAAATAGGATAGCTCCTATGATTACAAGGATACCAATTGCACTTAAACTATAAATCAATAAGTTACTTTTTGTTTTATAAATTTTTTTATTTTGTTTGATACAAGCTTTTACATCACCTTCATTTTTGATAGTAGAAACAAGATCACAGACCTCTTCAGCGTCTTGATAAGCAGCAATTGCTTCTTTTAGATGTTCTTTGTTTGTATTATTTAACCCAGTAAAAGCATTCGTTCCAAGTACAATAAATGGAAGTTTTTTACTTTTGACTTTTAAAGATTTCTTTACTTTATCAAATAGTTCTTGATTATCTTCTATTTTTACGGCATTAACATTTATATGCATATTGGTCATTAATTCATTTTCTAACCATTCTCTTCCACTATCACATTCACTATTTTCTTTTTCACAAAAGAAATAAAGATTTACCATACTATAATTTGCATTAGTTGCTAAAGCTTTTGTCACAATAGGAAAACATAGTAAGAGAAATAGTATTCCTAAATAGATTCTTTTTTTCATTTTTTGTCCTCACTTTCTTATAGAAATAAAGGTGTTTTTTTCAACACCTTTATTATTAACCCTCGTAAATTTCTCCTCCACCTGTGGCTTTATGATATGCTTTACATTGTTCATAGAATGTTTTAATTTGCTCTACTGTTAGAGTTTCACCATCTTTTGCTAAATATGTTAATGGATCACCTACACTAACAGAGTCGGTTGAGAAAGTTACATTAATATGATTGTCATTATAAGTTTGACTAACATTTTTAATCGCAAAATTACTCTCAGTTTCCATACTGACGACTTGAGAATCATCCTCATTTAACTTAACTTTTACTACAACTTGGGCTTGTTCTTCTGCTTGAATATTATTAGATTCCGTATTTGTACCATCCAAGTAAGCATCATTTAACCATGCATTTACTCGTTCATTATTTAATTTAACATTATAAGTATGAGCTTCATTTGTAGATTCAACTTCAAGAATAGCTTCCGTTGTTTTTGATGTTTTAATCATATCTTGTAATAAAGAAATTTCATGTGAACCTTTACTATAATCCGTAAAGAAATTTGCAAATACCCAACCAACATTTAAACAAGGGCGGTCACCACAAGCATCATTTTCTGCATTTTTATTTACGGTAATAATAATTGGTCCGACATGAGAGGTATCTACTTTCCTTAGTCTAAATGAATATTGAGTTATTTTATTGTCATCAGAAGTATATAAAGCCGCATCTTTTGTTTTATCATATTGATATGTAGATTTTTCTTCATTTCCTTTAACGTTATTATCTCTAGTTATTGTTAGACTTTCTGCTTCTTGCGTATTCTTAGCAGCGTTGTTAATCTTTTCAACAATTGTTTCTACTCCGCTATAATCAATGGTATAAGTTTCTTCATTTTCTCCGCTACCATCTAAATCAAGTGAAAGAGTATATATCTTACCATTATCACCAGTTATTTTAGTTGACTTGATTGCTTCTAAGTTCAATTTCATCTCTTGAGTAACTGAAGTAGGTGCAATTCCATTTTCAGTATTTGCACTATACGTCTTTGTTTCTGTTTCTCCATTTGGATTTGTAATTTCTACTTTAGTTTTACCATCTTGAAATTTTTCTGATGTTAATGTTATCGGTATTACATATTCCCCATCTGTTTTCGTTTCAATTAAACCTGAAATTTTATTTCCTGAAGCAGTTAGTCCAGAACTACTTTGAAGATTAACAGACATAGAAGGTTTTTGTTTATAATTAGCAACCAACAAATTTGTATTGTTTGCTTTAAATCCTAGTGAATTTGGTGTTGCATTTTCCAAACTTGTATTTTCTATCTTTACACCATTGAGAGTAAAACTATCGAAAACTTTATCATTTCCATTTTTTGCTGTTGGACTAACTCCTGATTCGTAACCTAAAGTTTTAAAATCAATATTATCACCATGGTAATACACTTTAATTTTATAAAAAGGATTGCTATCTTGTTCAGAATCATTAATTGCCATATAGTAAATCTCAGAATTTTCTTTTTTTACATAATAGAAATCTCCATAATAAGTTTCTACAGTACTATCAATTCCTGTTTTATCTTCTGGTTTGATAATATGATATCTATAATTATGCGTTAATCCATTAGCATCTACACTGGCATTTGGATGTATATTCTTATTTGCATTAGGATCTTTTTCATCATCTTCGCCAGTTACATTACCTGGATATGCCCAATGCGTAACTAATGCAATTGTTGGAGTTTTATAAGACTCATTATCATTAGTAATCGTTCCATTGACAGTTAATTGTCCTTCTACTAAGATATTAGCATGCATTTCATCAGAATCTTTACTTTCAGTTGGAATTTCAATATTACCAGATACATCAATATCTTCAACGGTAACGATAGAACCAGACTCTACTTTAAGTTCTGATTTTTTACCACCAGTTATTTTTAAATCTTTTAGTGTTACATTACCACCTTGAACATCAATAACTGTATCTTGATTATTTACTGTTATTGTGTTTTGAGTATCAGCAGCTAAGCTTATTCCTTCACTATTTTCAACAGATTTGATAGTAATATCTTTATCAATTGTTATAGGGGCTGTTTCAGTTATATCGCTATCAACATAAATAGTACTATAATTATTTCCAGACTCTAAAGCTTCTTTAATATTATCAGCGCCCAATTTTGAATCTGCATTTACAACTGCAAAGTCAGAATCAAATTTAAAAGTATACGTTTTATTGGTATCATCGCTAATTTCTGCTCCACTATTATCCACTAATTTTACAGTATCAACTACTTCACCAATTTTTATTGTAAATGTTTTTGTTTCAAATTCTAATTCATCTAATGTAGCTTCTACTTCGCTACTTTCTAGTTTCACCAATGCATTATTAAATGTTGTTTTTGCATCTTTTATTACTTGGTCTTTTAATGATTCGGAATCCCCTTTATCATTTTTAAATTGTTGCGTCTCTCCATCAATTGATAAACTAATGTCCTTAATTTCATTTTTTTCTAGTACATAAGCAATTGCTCCAGGAATACTTGTTTCTCCTAACGTTGATAATGAAACATTTGGTTTCTTAAGTTCAATTGTAATTTCATTTTCAGTAGAACTTAAAACGAAACTATTCGAAAAACCATTAGAATGACTTGTATCTGTACTATTTAAATCTTTAATTACATCTTCAACAAATTTTTCAGTATTTAATTTATAATGGGCAGTTAAAGTTGTATCTTCTCTTACATCACTTAAAGATGTAACTTTTTCATTATCATTTTTAAACCAACCATCAAAAGTACGATATTCTTTTTCTTCAGCGCTAATATCTGGTTCTGGTAAACTATTTACATCATCGCCAGTTTTTACATATTGAGTATCTGGATTATCTAAAGAACCAGCATTAAATGAAATGGCTACTTCTTCTTCAGCCGTAACATGATAAATTACACTTGCACCATCTTCTTTATCTTTTATTTTAGCTACTGTTTGAACAGGATCTATTGTTATCTTTAATTCCTTGTCGGTTTCTTTTTGCCATTCAGTATATAGATTATTCAAAGTGCTTTCACCATTCTTTTTAGCTTCCTTTTCTAAGAATTCTTTTAATTGAGTAGCAAATTCTGTTTTAAGAGTTTGTTCATCTTTATTTGCATTGTTTTCAAATTTCGTTTTCTTATCACTGGAATCTGCAAATTCAAGTTCAATAGCCTTAATTTCACCAGATGCAATTGCATGGGCAAGGGCAGAAGCAATGGCTGTATCAGAAATATCTTCAATCTTAGTATTTCTATCAATAATTTCTAATTTTAAATTATAATCTTCAACTTTTTCTAGTTCAAATTTTTCTTGAACATTTGGTTTTTTATTAATTTCAGTTATTGCATCTGTAATATATTGATTAACATCAATTTCCCAAATTGGATATAAAGTAACATCTTCTGTTATTTCTTCGGTACTTTTACCCTCAGTAAATGTAAACTCAGTATCTGAATTTGCATCAGCAGAATCCCCAGTTTGTTCTTCCCAATGATCAAAAGTATTATATTGATTAATATCTACTTCATGTTTAGGAACTGCTGGTGTTGTAGGTTCTACTAATTTTTCACCATCATAAACAGGAATAGTTTCTGTTGTTTTTCCACTATTATCATTAATTTTAACCTCATGTAAATCAACAAAATCTACATCTTTATAATCAATTTCATAAGTTTCTTCAGTATAATGTTTATCTTCTTTTCCATCTGCATCGATTGTGATGGTAATTGTTTTATCTTCTTTAGAAACATTTTCTTTTGAAATATGGTGTAAGATTGTTAATACTTGTTTACCTTCACTATTTTCAGCAAAATCATTAATATCATATGAAGTTTCTCCTGCGATATCTGTTACGGTTACTTCAATAGTATCCTTTACTTCATTTGGTTCAATTGTATAAGTAAAGAAGTAAGAATCAGACTCGTCTTCAAATCCTCCACCCGTTAATTTTTGTTCTTTAATTGTTCCAGTTAATTTATTATCTTCTAATTTTAACTCACCTTTTTTATGAGTAGAATTTTCTTCACTTAATTTAATATCATTTGGAAATTGATAATTCCAACTGTCTAATAATGCTTTATCTGTTTCTGGTACATCACTTTCATCAAGACTTATACTTGAAATTGTTTCTAGTTGAAAGTCGACTTCACTATAATCAAATATGATTTCATAAGGAGCATATTCCGTTCCTTCTCCATCCATATCAACAATAACCTTAAATTGTTTTTCAGCAGGTTCATTTGGATCAAGTTGCATTAAAATTGCCATTTCATGCTCTGTATCAAAAGAATCTTGCTTTAAGACTTTTGTTGGATTCATACCTTCTCTATTTTGAGGAACTGTTACAATTACACCATTTTGATCATTTTTAGAAACGTCTGTTTTAATCACATAGAAGAAATAATATCCATTATTGTTTTGAGCATCTTCACCAAATCCATCTTTACTTGTTAATTTCATTAATGGTAATAAACCAGAAATTTTTACATTGTGTTGGTCAATAGTTTCAATGTTAAATCCATCCTTATAGGTTTGGAAATCTTCTTCAAAAGTTTCTTCAGGTTTAAATCCCCATTTTTGGAATGTTTCTTTTATAGTCGTTTCAGCACTAGAAGGTAATTCTTTTGTGACACTGAACTTAGAATTCTTTTCAAATTCTACTTGTGAATAATCAATTTCATAAATGGTTGGGAAGTATTTATCGCCATCTCCATCATAATCAATACGGAAATATAATTTACAATTTTCAGTATTTCCAACTTCACATTTTTTCGTATCATCTGGGAAACGATATAAAATTGTTAAATTATTTTCTTCATCAAATCCTGAATATTTTTTCTTAACAGATCCTTCTTTACCATTAAGAGACTCAATTTGAATTTGATCTTTTGAAACGCCATCAGGTGTAGTAAATTTAAAATCAAAATAGAATCCATCCGTATTACTTGCTCCAAAAGCAGCTTCTGTTAATTTTTGTTCTACTAGAACACCAGTTAATTTTCCGTCTTCTAATTTTAAATCTCTGTTGATTTGGCTATCATAATTCCAACTATCTAATACTTGTTTATCAGCAGCAGTTGGCTCACTTAATGAAACATTAGGTTTAGATTCTTCTTGGAATTCTACTTCACGCAAATCTAGTGTATAAGGGCTAGCATTATATTCTCTTCCAGTACCATCCATGTCAACAATAATGGTAATTTGTTTATTACTATTTTCCCAATCTTTTTTATTAAATGAGAATAGCACAAACATTCCTGGAGTTCCCGTTTGAACATCAAAATCGCTCCAAGTTGCTGTTTTACTAACTCCTTTTAAATTCGTCGTAGTAATTGTTGTATGTTCATTTGCACCTGGTACTTTTACAATAGCCGCAAGGAAATATTCAGCATCCGCATATGTTTTTTGATCTGCTTCATTAAAATATATATCCTTAACAGATTTCTTTAATAATATTCCTTTAACTTTATTTCCGTCTACTATGCTAATTTTGTTTTCGTCTTTTCCATAAAAATTTTCTGTATCAAAATTTAAGTGTTGTTTTAAACCGTCTTTATAAACAGAATTTTCAGGATTATCTATATCAAGAGAAACCTCAGCAGTTGTATCTTCTGCTATAACATGATAGTCAATGTATTTAATGTCTACTTTGGCATTTTCATCTCCAAATGCAGTTCCGTTTCCTACTTCGGTTCCTCCATAACTCCATCCTGTTGCTTGATAATTACCATCATATTCTCTATCTATTCTATAGATGGTCATTGTGTTTACTAAATCTTTAACATTATCTGGATTTATGACTTCTCCATCTATACTTCTTGATGCTAACATAACATCTTGGATATTAAATCCTTCATAATTTGATGTATAGGCATATTTTCCTACTACAAATATGAATCCCGCTTCACTTTCATAGCCTTCTGCTGCTTTCCCTAACTCTTCTACACTCATCATCTTGGCATTAACATTCACTGCACTTGCTATTAGGATTCCTGTTAAAACTGTTAGTATTCTTTTTCCATATCTTTTCATCTTTCTCTCTCCTCCCTTAATCTTCATAACTTACTTTTGCACTTACTGTTCTTCCATCACTTAGTTTTAAATCTACTTTCTTTGGTCTTCCTTCTATATCACTTTTTGCTACTCTCTCTGCTCCTGGTGTACATTTCTTACTTCCTACTGTAAATCCTAAGTAGTCTTTTGTCTCTTTTCCATCTTTCGTTACTTCATAGGTATATCTTAATGGGGGCATTCCTGCTCCTGCATCTTCTGCTGTAAAGGTTATCTCATATACCGATGTGATTGTGATTGTGATACTATCGCTTTCTTTACTTCCATCTTTCGCTGTTGCTGTGATGGTTACCTTTCCTTCTTTTAATGCTTTTACTTTTCCGTTTTTATCTACGGTTGCTATACTTGG
>CANRJW010000051.1 GCA_947631035.1 uncultured Bacilli bacterium | reverse complement strand
TAAGGCAATATAATAATTTCCCTATGCAACCATTGAAATGGAAATCTCCTAATGAATTGCTTCGTGATTATTTTAATAACTTAAAATAATCTATCGTTGGTTTGTCGTGACTCTGTCACTTTTGTTTGACAAACCTACATTTTAATCTATTCGATTTACAAATAAGTATTCACAACTTCCGTAAATTCCTGTTCTAATTTCTTTAATTCCTCTTCGGTATCTGCTTCAAATCTTAATGTCAAATTTGGTCCTGTATTACTAGCACGAACAAGTGCCCAACCATTTGGAAAACAAACACGAACCCCATCTATATCGTTATAGGGATACTTTTTTTCTTTGACATAACTTAAAACTTTCTCTATAATTTGAAATTTCTTTTCATTTGTGGTCGCTATCTTTACTTCAGGGGTTGCATAATACTTGGTTCTAGCTTCTAGCATGCTACTTAAAGATGCATCGGTTTTCGATAAAATCTCCATTAAACGTAATCCAGCATAAATGCCACTTCCTAAAATATAATCACGGTCGTTAAAGAAAACATGTCCGGAATATTCTCCACCAAAACTTAAACCCATTTCTTTTGTTTTTGCTTCCGTATAACTTGTACCGGTTCGATAACAATAAGGTGTTCCTCCTAAACGAAGGATTTCATCTTCTAAAGATTTCGTACACTTTACATCATAAAGAATCGTTTTATTGGGAAATGTTGCAAGTAAGTTTTTGACAATCAAAAGCATATATAAATCCGCTGAAATATACTCTCCATTTTCTAAAACAATACCAATTCGATCCCCATCTCCATCATAAGCAATTCCAACATCCGCATGGACTTTTAAAACTTCTTGTTTTAGCATTTCCATATTTTCTTCCACAGCAGGATCGGGATGATGGTTCGGAAATGTTCCATCATTGGTATCACAGATATAGGTAACCTCTAAATTAGGAAATAAAGCATGAACTTCTTTGGCAATACAAGTTGTAGCACCATTTCCTAAATCAATGACTGCTTTTACCCTTCGATTTCCCATGGAAATATTTCTTTTCATATACTCTAAATATTCTTTTTTACAATCTTTTACAATTACTTTTCCCTTACCACTTAAAAAAGTATCTTTTAAAACATAATCACGAAATTCATAAATCATTTCTCCCCTAGCATTCGCTAAAGAATCTAAAGAAAACTTAAACCCATTATCATCTTTAGGATTATGACTTGCTGTTACCATAATGCCATAGGTATTATGAATATGTCTTGTTAAATAATGCATTGGGGTTGTAATAAAACCATAATTATAGACATCACAACCACTATCCGTGATTCCTTCAATTAAAGCATTACTTAAAGATAAACTAGAAAGACGATTATCTCTTCCCACCACACAAAAAGAACAATTTAATTTTTCTCTTAAGTAACTACCATAACCTCTACCAATTTTATAAGCAATTTCTTCATTTAAATCAATAGGATAAGTACCACGTATATCATATTCTTTAAAAATAGATGCATCTATATTCATTTTTAACCTCTTTCTACTTTCATAATAATGATATCATAGAATAAGAAAGAAAACCATGAAAAAATAGTGTATTGCTACACTATTAATCAAATACGACTCCATCCCATGATGGATGGGTTTCTTTTGTAGGCTTTGGTGCCTGGCAACCACCAAACATACTTGTTATACCTGCTTTTGAATTATGAATAAATTTATTACCATATTCTATCGTTTGTAACTTTGAATCGCCAGAAAACATGCCACTCATATCCACTACATTACTTGTATCAAATTTGTCTCCTAAATCCAATTGGATTAATTGTTGCATATCTATAAACATACCAGTCATATTCGTAACGTTTCTTGTATCAAATTTTTCTCCTAAATCTAATTGGGTTAAGTCTAGCATGACTGAAAACATCTGACTCATATCCGTTACTCGACTTGTATCAAATTTTTCTCCTAGATTTAAATTAGTTAAGGACAAATTACTAAACATATGCTTCATATTTGTTACTTGACTTGTGTCAAATTTGTCTCCTAAATTTAATTGAGTTAAATAAGACTCAGAAAACATAAAACTCATATCTGTTACTTGACTTGTGTCAAATTTATCTTTTAAATCTAAGTTTTCTAAATAATTCATTCTGTAAAACATATACATCATATTCCTAACTTTACTAGTATCTAAATTTTCCATCCCATCTATTGAGGTTACCTTTTCAAAATCATTAAATAAAAATGAACTATCATAGTTTAAGGCTATTCCACCATTACCTTGTAAATGAGCAGTATAAGTTCCATCTTCATTTTTTACTAAATAACTTACAACACTTCCATCTTGGAATCTACTTTCATCATTTGGTCCTATTACATTTTCTTCGGTTAGTTCATGAATTTGATTTTCAATTACTATTTTGGTTATTGTATCCTTATATTGCCACATACCTTGTGTATCTTGTCCAAAAGCATCCAATTTTCTTAGCATTCCTGGTGATGCTAGTTCTCCTTTTAGAACTATTTTACTTTGAAATTTTTGATTCATGCTATCGTCGCTTGATGGGGTATCATAATCCATCCATAATCTTAACTCATAATCTTTACTTTCCTTTTTGTTTAAGGTATATTGTAGTAGAACTTTTCCTTCTTTTGCATTACCTAATACACGACTTTCTTCATCGGGTTCTTCACTTAACTTATTTAGATAAGAAACTGTTTCTGCTGATTCAATTTCACACTTTTTGGTTATACTACCTCCCATAGTTTCAATGCTTTTTGCTTGTTCAAGCATTTGTTGGCATTCTTCGTTTGTTGGAAAAGAAAAAGATTGTTTAAAACCTTGTATTTCCATTTCTAATATATACACATCACTCATTTCAATCAATTCATACTTTACATAATCACTATTCAAGGTTGTTTCAGTTAGTGTCTCTAACGCTATGGTATAATCTACTGCTGTTTCACAATTATTTTGAACTGTAAACGTATAAGGTTTTAATTTTTTGCCTGAAGCATCAGTTATAGGATAAGCCTTTTGTAAACTGATATCATCCTGTTCATTTTCTAATGTTAATTTCAAGCAACCACTTTGTACAATATTAGTATCTGTTTGGTGTGCGGTAGTCGTCCACCACGCATAACTCGTTCCTACTAAAACAAGGGCAATTAACACGACTCCTAACAATAAAAATGTTGTCTTTTTGTTTTCCATCAATTTCTTCATAAAAAATATCCTCTCATAATTCATTTTTCTTCATAATTAGTATTTACATCTTAGCCTCTATAATTCATTATAGGTAAAATATGCCTAAAAGTCAATATGCGTAAATTGCCTATTATAAAATGAGATTGGTGATAAAATTGAATAGATTAAAAGAACTGAGAGAAGATAAAGACCTTATCCAAAAAGACTTGGCAGACTATTTAAAAATCGACCAATCCAATTATAGTAAATATGAATTAGAAAAGATTAATATCCCAATAGCAACCTTAATTAAAATTGCCAATTTTTATAACACAAGTATTGATTATTTGCTTTATCGAACGGATATTCGAACCCCTTATGCTAAAAGTATTATTAAGGAAGAAGATACACTTTATGAAAATGAAAAAGAACAACAAACCAATTAAAAAGTAAAAGAAAATTCAATGAATCTATTCTTTTACTTTTTTATTCTGCAAAAATAGTCCAACCTACATAACCACGAGGATTGCTAGTTCCATTAGAAGAATAAGTAGATAATGTAATGGTGCTATTATTTGATACATCATACTCGAAATATTTATGAAGTACAGTAAAATTTTGTATTAAATTTGATTTAACACTTCCATCAATGGAAATTCTTAAAGCCAAACCATCACCAATATTAGCTTCCCAAGCATGTATATATACATGAGAATACTTTGAAACATCTATGTTTGCTACTGTTAGAGAACCACTATAATAGGTTAACTCCTTATGAGATAATATTTGACTATCTTTAATAGTGCCCAAATCTTCCATAGGAACGATTACAAAATCACTAGCGTCTGGGGTAATAGGCAATTCTATACTCGTGGTTTCAAACGATACATTACATTTGGTTCCTTTTTTAAAATCTTTTACTTCAACTTGCCATTTACTATAATTCCAACTAGCCGTAGCATCCTTATCACATTCTACTTTTACATTATAGTTTTTACCCTCTTCTTTTGGTGGAATTTCGTCAGCTGGGTTTCCATCCAAAGTAATAGCTAGTTTGATATCACTGTTAAAATCCGGTACTGTTCCTTTTAAAACATCAAAGGTCTTCTTTTCTTCATACATAGCAAAACTTTGGTATAGGCTTATACCTCCGATTATCATTACGATTGCTAGTATACTTCCAATTATAATTTGTTTTTGTTTTTTATGTTTATTAAACCGTTTTAAGTCCTCTGGTTTTCTATTATTTAATAGACCCCCCCCCCAGACGACTATTTGTCTTGGTTGGGAGGTTCTTTTTGAAATTATTCATTTCTCTTCTCCTCCATATCTTAATTTAATTCTACACTCTTTTAAAATGGTTTGCAAGAATTTATTTGCATTGTTAGCCAAATAAAAAGACCAAATGGTCTTTTTATTTAATGATTGATTCTAAGGCTAAAGTAATTGATTCGTTTAGTGATTTTTCTCGGTCTTCTTGACTCATAAAGACGTCACTAAATTTACTATCAACTACGGTTAGGATACAAGAAGCTTCTTTTTCAAAGGAATCTGCTATATGAAATAAAGCAAATGCTTCCATTTCTTCTGCTACAATACGAATATTTTTAGGAACTCTTGCTAAAACATGTTCGTTATCACTATAAAAGCCAAATTGTTCTGTACTCATAACTGTACCGCAATATAAATGTAAATCTAAATCTTTTGCTGTACTTCTTATGGTTTCATTTAGGCTTTTACTTGGAAAAACCAAATGGGTTGGGTCTCCGTTATAGGAATAAGCAAAATTTCCTTCATTGTAAGCACTATCCGCTAGGATTAAATCTGGTACATTAAGTTCAGGGATTAATCCACCACAAGTTCCTACACGAATAATTTTTTCTACACCGAAGAAATAGAATAATTCGAAAGCATAAATACTCATACTAGGCATTCCCATTCCAGAACCCATAACGGTTATACGTACACCTTTATAAGTTCCAGTAAAAATGAACATATTTCTTGTATCACTGACAAGTTTTGCTTCACTTAAGAAGTTTTCTGCAATATATTTTGCACGTAAGGGATCCCCCGGCATAACAACAATCGGCGCAATGTCCTCTTTTGTACATGCGATATGTGCAGGTTTTATATGCTCTAAAACTTTTGGTGCCTTCACAATAATCACTCCTTATTATTCTATTTATAGAATAGCAAAAAAAAGTAAAGTTATAAATAATTTTACTTTACTTTTACTTTTATTTACTTAAATTTTACATATGAATAATTTACGTAAGATTGACTCTATTTCTTCAGGAGTTTCATCAAAGAATTCTAAACGATAATGCAAAATTCCTAAATTTTTATAAAAAGACCAATCGTTTCTATAATCAATATTTTGATAATAGAATAAATGTGTCAAATGATTTTCTTTTGCTTCCATAAGAAGCGGATAGATTCTTCCCTGTTCGTCTTCTAAAGCATATTTCTTTTTATTACTACAAACCGTGCAAGTTTTTTCTTTATTTAAATAACGATTTAATGGACAATACTTCATAACCATTGCTTCAGGTTTGCCATACAAATAGAATTCCACTTTTTCTTTGGATTTCACTTGTTCTAAAAGATTTTTTACTTCTTCTTTTTCTAATTCAATACTAAGAGTAATTCTTTTAGCGCCTAGACTTCCTAAATAGGTAAAACTATCGGCATTGGTCACATTGAAGTAATAGTCTAAAACACAGGCATTCGTGTTTCCATATTTGTATAAAGAACCGGTTTCTCCTAGTAAAAGATTTTCGCGTTCTAACTCTTCAAAAGACATTTTAACTCGAGGTAAGCGCAAGTAAACATTTCCTTTTTCCTTATATTTTTTATATAAAAGAGCATCGGTTGTGTAAATGGAAGCAAAAGGATATTGCAGTACCGTTTTTAACTGTTCTTCATTGCGGACTAAAACATGAAGATAAGTTTGTTCTGCCTTTTTTAAGGGATATTTTTTTACTCCATCTGTTTTATTTTCCAGAAAAGGATGAGGAATCTTCTCTTCTCTTTTTTTTATTAAAGCATCGACCAATTTATGTTTCACATCTTTTAATACACTCATAGGAATAAAAATAGAATCATCCATCTCAATTTCTAGTTCTTTTAAAAGAAATGGACTATTGCCAAGAGTGGTTAATTTTTCTTCAATCACTTGCTTACTTGTCGGAACATGAGTAGCACAAACAACCTTTTCTCCTTCTATTTCTACTTCATTTTCTAAATCTCTAAAAGAAATTTTTAATGGTTCGTTTTGATGCGCAATCACTTTTCCAAAAATCGGAATCTTTTTCTTCTCCCATTGTTTTAACTCTTTTTCCCATACGTAATCAATCGTTTTTAAAACTTGGCCTTTCTTTTTTAAGGCAATTTTATTTAAAACGAAAACAACCTCCCCTTTTTTAGCACTGTTTATGAGTAAACCTTTTTCATTATAAAGATAATTCACAATAAAACCTTTATTAACGCTTGAAAAACGAATTCCATCTTCTTGATGTAAATCGGTGGCTAATTTTATTTTAATCTTATCCTTTTGTATGTCTAAAACTTCTCCTAAATAGATGCCTTGATGATTCGGACTTTTGCCATTCATTAAGTTTTCATTGGTTTCATGAAATAAATGCCCTTTTGTAAATCCGCGATTATATAAAACTTTTAATTTTTCTTTTTCTTCTTCCGTGATTATCAAAGGTTCTTTTCGTTCAAACTTATCGAGTAGCATGCGGTAAAGTCTTGTGATATAGGCAACATAAGATGGACTTTTCATTCTTCCTTCTATTTTAAAAGAAAAGATATTTGTATCTTGTAAATCCGCAAATTGATCGAGAGTCGATAGTTCTTTGGTACTGAGTATATAATCTTCCTCTAAAGCAAGTTCTTGGTCATTTTCCAAAAGTTTAAAAGGTAAGCGACAAAGTCCAGCACAAGAACCACGATTGCCACTTCGATTTAAAAGGAGACTACTAAACAAACATTGTCCAGAATAACAAATACATAAAGCACCATGAATAAAAACTTCTATTTCCATCGTGGTATGGATGTTTTTTATTTCTTCCAAAGAAAGTTCTCTTGCCAAAACAACTCTTTTAACGCCTAGACTTTCTAATAATTTGATTTGTTCTTGATTGTGATTATGCATTTGGGTAGAAGCATGTATTTCCAAGTTAGGAAATTGTTCTCGTACTCTTTTTATGAGACCGAGGTCTTGGACAATAATCGCATCGACATTGTTTTGATGTAAAAAACGAATGTAATTTAGGCATTCTTCCATTTCGGATGGATAAATCAAAGTATTTATCGTGACATAGATTTTTACCCCATATAAATGGCTATAGCGAATGGCTTTAAGCATTTCTTCGTCCGTAAAGTTATCTGCAAATGCTCTTGCACCGAATTTCTTTCCACCCAAATAAACGGCATCGCAACCATTATGAATCGCGCTATATAAACATTCTAAATTGCCAACGGGACTCAATAGTTCTTTTTTCATACTGGCATCAGTCGAGTAGACGTCTCGACATACCTCTCTTTCTATCATTAATTTATTTCTGTGAGAAGTTGTCTAACGCCCCTCAC
>CANRJW010000050.1 GCA_947631035.1 uncultured Bacilli bacterium | reverse complement strand
ATAGGAACAATCGAACAAATCATAGAAGTAACAGGCCTAACAAAAGACGAAATTGAACAAATTCAAAAAGAAGAAAAGTAGGATACTTGAAGAAAGTATCTTATTTTTTAAGCAAAAAGAACTTGATTTTCACCACTTTTTACTCTATAATGGTAAAAAGAGGTGAAAATGTGATAATTACTACTACAATTTTTAAAAATAATAATCAACAATATTTAAATCAAAATAATAAATTGACCAGAGAAGTGAAGGCTAATAAGTTATATAAAATTATTAATGGGCTATATGAAACAAATCCAAATACACCTGGTTATTTATTAGCTGGAAGTATTTATGGACCTTCTTATATTTCTTTTGAATATGCCTTATCATTTTATGGACTTATTCCAGAAAAAGTAACCGTTATTACCAATGCCACCTTTGATAAAAAAAAGAAAAAAGAGTATCACACTTCTTTCGGTGTTTTCACATATAGAGATGTGCCTAAAGAAGCTTATGCCCAAGAAATTCTTTTGAAGATGGAAAAGAATTACTCTTATCAAATTGCAACTCCAGAGAAAGCTTTATGTGATAAGTTATATACTTTATCTCCGCTTCATAATTATAAAAACTTAGAGGTGATGCTTTTTCAAGATTTACGTATTGATGAAGAAGAATTTAATAAACTAGATAGTTCTAAAATAGAGACATTAAGTCATTCCTATCATTCTACAAATGTAAATTTATTAGCAAAATATATGAGGAGAAATAAATATGAATAATATTATTGCACAGATGCTAGAAAATTATGAAATTAAAAATACTAATGATGAATTAAATGCTTTAAAAGAAATTATTCAAGAGATAGTTCTATCGGGATTATCTCGTGGTGGTTTCTTTGACGAAGTAGCTTTTTATGGAGGAACAGCTTTAAGAATGTTTTATAATTTAAATCGTTTTTCTGAAGATTTGGATTTTGCTTTGCTATCACCAAATAAAAATTTTGATTTAAGTAAATATTTTATTTACATTGAGAAAGAATTAAAAGCTTATGGTTTAAATTTAGAAATTCATCCAAAAACAAAAAATAAGGATTCTAATATTGCCTCTGCTTTTCTAAAAGGGGATACTTTAGAACATATTTTAAAATTTTTCCCTGAGGAAGGAACAAGACAATTTAATCATTTGTTAAAAGAAATAAAAATTAAATTTGAAGTGGACGTAAACCCTCCCAAGGGAGCAAATTATAGTATGGAATATAAATTGCTACCAAGTCCACATCAAATTCGACTTTATGATAAAGAATCTTTATTTGCAGGTAAAATTCATGCTATTTTATGTCGAAATTGGGTTTCTAGAACAAAAGGCAGAGATTTATATGATTATGTATTCTTTATGGCAACAAATACAAAAGTAAATTTAGAATTATTAAAAAATAAATTAATAGAATCCAATTATATAAATGTAAATGAGAATTTTGATATTAAAAAATTAAAAGAACTATTGAATAAAAAATTTCAAGAAATTAATTATAATGATGCTAGAAATGATGTTTTTCCTTTTATTAAAGATGTGGAAAGTCTTACTCTATGGAGTAGTGAATTTTTTATTCATATTACTGAAAAATTACAATAATATACATTCTTATTTTTTTATCCTTTATTGTCGAATAATTAGAAGTTTCTTCTAGTTTTGTCGAAAGCCTTGAAAGAAAGAAAAGAAGACTTATAATAGCAAGACATATTCGACTTAAAACCTTTCCGGGGGGTTTGGTTGAATATATGTAAAGGAGAAATTATCATGCTAAAAGAAAAAAAGTTACTAAACGACGAATATGCTAAAAAAATATTTCGAAGTGAAGATTGCAGGGAGTATGTAGCAAGTGTTATAGCAGTAGTGTTAAATTTAAAAAAAGAGTATGTCATGGAGAATTTAACCCTCATAAATCCTAATGTAAATATCAATGAGAATGTCAAAGACCAAGAAGTAGATACTGTATATGATACCAAAGAGAACTATATCAATATCGAAATCAATTATCGTAATAGTAAAGTCTCTAAAATTAAGAATAGTGCTTATATAGCCCAACTCTATTTAAAACAAGTAAAACCAGGAGAGAAGTATCAAATAAAACCAATCGTCCAAATTAATATCAATAATTATGACTATTATAAGAAGAATCAGTTTATCTATCATAGTTATGTAATGGAAGAAGAATACCATATAGTAAGAGACAAAAATATCGAAATATATGATATCAATCTAGATTTATTAAGTAAAATGGATTATAATGAGATAGAAAAAAAGAATGAAAGGGATTTAAAGTGGCTATTGTATATCTTTGTATGTGAAGATAAAAGGCTACGAAAAGAGGTTTATGGTGGAAGTGAAATGATGAAGAAAGTCAATAAAAAGGTAGAGGATTACGGAGAAGCTCTAGATGCTTATTTATTCTATGACAAGAAAGCACTTGATGATGCGGGAATATATGAAATGGGTGTTGATGATGGAATGATTCAAGGTGAAAAGAAAAAAGCAATTGACACAGCTAAGAAATTACTTCAATTAGGTATAGGAACAATCGAACAAATCATAGAAGTAACAGGTCTAACCAAAGAAGAAATAAAAGCCATTCAAAAAGAAGAAAACGCATCCGAAAAATCGGAAGAATAGTTTTCTTCTTTTTTGTTTTTAATATATAAAAAATATATTTTATTAATATACAATATATTTTTTATATTGTTTTTGTATTATTTAAAATAAAATTTTACATTCTATTTGCATAAATTTGATATAATAAATGTATATTAAAAAATAGTTAGATAGGATTTGAGAAATATGAAAGCATTGATTACGGGAGCGAGTAGTGGTATAGGAAGAGATATGGCTTATTACTTAGCAGGATTAGGTTGTGAATTGTTATTGGTCGCTAGAAGAAAAGATCGTTTACAAGAAATAAAAAAGAATGTGTCTGTTCCTGTTAAAATTATTGTTATGGATTTATTAGTAGAAGAAAATGTCTTTAAACTTTATGAAAAAGTTAAAAATGAAAATATTGATATTTTAATTAATAATGCTGGATTTGGTTTATTTGGTATGTTTAATAAAACAGATTTAAATAGAGAACTAGAAATGATTGACTTAAATATTAAAACCTATCATATTTTAACAAAACTCTTTTTAATTGATTTTATGAAAAGAAATTCTGGTTATATTCTAAATGTTTGTTCTAGTGCAGGTTTTTTAGTAGGACCACGTCTTAATACTTACTACGCAACAAAAAATTATATTACAAAGTTAACTATGGGAATCTATGAAGAATTAAGACATCAAAAGAGTCATGTTCATATTAGTGCTTTATGTCCTGGACCGGTTGCAACTGAATTTAATAAAGTAGCCAAAGGAAAATTTAGTATTAAAGAAATGCCCAGTCAAAAAGTTGCCAAATATGGTATAGACAAAATGTTTAAAAACAAATTAATTATTGTTCCAGGATTTACGGTTAAGTTAGGTTTATTTATGAATCGTTTTGTTCCGTGGAAAATCTCTATGGCTATTTCTTATCGAATTCAAAAAAGAAAGTATCCCTTCTAAGGTTAAACCTTAGATTTTTTTAATTTCGCTTAAAATTCGACAAAAAAGGCTATTTTGGTCTGCTAGTATAGAGTCTTTAAGAAATGGATGAACTTTATGTATATTTCCAATAAAATTTTTTGGTTGAAAATTTTGACCAAAAATAGAAAATAATGTTTATAAAGTTTTATTTGAAGTAATTAAGTAAAAATGTAATAAAAGTAAAGGAGAATGAACATGAATGAAATAACAACAACAAATGTAGAAGTAGAAAACTTAATTTATGAAATAAGAGGAAAACAAGTGATGCTTGATAGTGATTTAGCAAAATTATATCAAGTTGAAACAAAAAGAATTAATGAAGCAGTGTTTAGAAATATAGAAAAATTTCCGGAGCGATTTTCTTGGATACTATCGGATTTAGAAGAACAAAACTTGAGGTCGCAATTTGCGACCTCAAGTTTGAAACGATATGGAGGTAGAAGATATAATAGTCGTGTATTTACAGAGCAAGGAGTTGCCATGTTAGCAACGATATTAAAGTCGAAGATAGCAACAGAAACAAGTATAAGAATCATGGATGCTTTTGTTGCCATGCGAAAGTATATCAGTACAAATTTAATTGAACAAAAATATATAAATAACTTAGTGCTAGAGGATAACAAAAGAATCAATACCTTAGAAAAATCTTTTGCAAAATTTGAAGAAAAGAAGAAAATAAATGAAATCTTCTTTGATGGGCAAATCTATGATGCTTATTCAAAAGTAGTGGATATTTTTAAGAGTGCAAAAGATTCTTTAATTATTATTGATAGTTATGCAGATAAAACGATACTTGATTTAATCAGAGAATTAAAAGTAGAAGTAACTTTGATAATGAGAGAAAAAAGTTTATTACATGAACTGGATATCGAAAAATATAATAGACAATATCATAATTTAAAAGTTATTTATGACAATTCTTTTCATGATCGATATTTTATCTTAGATCAAGAAACTATGTATCATTGTGGAACTTCATTGAATCATATAGGAGAAAAAACATTTTCAATGACTCTATTAGAAGACGAAATTGTAAAAAATTCTTTGTTAGAAAAATTAAAATTAATGAATTAAATATTTTTAAGGTCGCAATTTGCGACCTTAAACGAAAATATACAAATTATGGTTTTAAAGCTTAATCGCTTTTTTGAATAATTTTTATATTCGATTTTAATTCTTTTTAAACTTGAAGTCCCAAAATGGGACTTCAAGTTTAAAAACTCTTCGTTAGTTACCGAAAGTTGGACAAACACTTATTACTGAAACCAACCCAAAATACCAGACATTGTCTGGTATTTTGAGCTGATAAACATACTATTAGAAAAAATTCATTAATATATGTGAAAAAATCGTAAAAAAACTTGATTTTTGATTAAAAAGATGTATAATAGCATTCACAAATGTGAAAAATCATAATATAATAGTATTAGAATAAAGGAGGATAATATGTTAATTGGTTTTAAAATTAGGAATTTTAGATCTTTTAAGGATTTACAACATTTTTCTATGATTGCTGGAAAAGTTAGAAACAATGAGAATCACATAATAGAAAAAAATAATCATAAAATATTAAAATTTTCAGGTATGTTTGGCGCCAATGGTTCGGGCAAGTCGAATTTAATATTAGCTATGAGTCTTGTTCAAAGTTTAATTAGTCATGGCATTTCAACTTTAATTAGCAATCAATACTATAGAGGTATTGGATGTAATCCAGAAGAGGATTCATATTTTGAATATGAATTGGCACTTAATAATAAGTTATATTCATATGGATTTGAGATTAATATTTTCAAAAAAGAAATAGTTTCTGAATGGTTAATTGACATGACAAAAACTAAAGAGAAAAAGATTTTTGAAAGAGACTTAAAGAAAAATAATTATCATTCAGAGATTATCGATAATAAGCATTTAAGCTTTAGTAATTGTCTAGAGGAAATGAAAAAAAATAACCAAGACTTATTTTTAAGTGAAATGACAAGAAGATTAGTAATGTCTGGGAATGAGGATGACTTTTTCGAAGATATATATAATGTGTTTAAATTTATTATGCATGATACCATTATTATAAGGCCATCAACACACAAACTATTCGACATAGATTATATAAAAAGCAAAGAAAAAATCTTGAAGATTTTAAAAGCTTTAGATATTAATGTCGTTGATTATGATACAGAAACTAGTGATATAAAAAATATAAAATTAAAACTATCCGATAATGACTATAATAATTTATTGCATGATATAGATGTACTTTCAACACGTTACAAAAATATAAGATGTACGCTAAGAATTGAAAATGACTTATATACCATAAAAAAACAAAATGATAATACATATGATGTTTGTTCTATAAAATTTTTGCATAAAGATAATAATAATTCTTTTGGTGCTTATGAAGAATCAGATGGAACAATTAGAGTTTTGGAATTAATTGATATTTTATTAACTAATGATAAATTATTTTTAATCGACGAATTAGATAGTAGTTTACATCCATTATTAGTTTCTGGATTATTAAAAATATTTTTGAAGTCAAAAACAACGAATCAGTTAATTATAACTACACATGAGTTAAAAACTTTAGATTTTGATTTGGTTCGAAGAGACGAAATTTGGTTTGCTGAAAAAAATGAAAATGGAGAATCTAAGATTTTTTCGTTAGAGGAATTTAAAGATATTGCAAGATTTGATAGAAAAATTGATAAAGCATATTTGGAAGGAAGATTTGGCGCTATTGCCAAAATAGATTCTAACTATGAGAATTAATGAAAAGTTTGCAATATCAAGACAATCAGAGATAAAAGACTATAGACCAAAATATTTTATTGCTTCAGAGGGGAGCAACTCAGAACCAATGTACTTTGATGGATTAAATGATTCCGTTATTTCAGAAAATATAAAAATAATTAATATATTAAGAGATTATGCTTCGATTTGTAATAGCCATCCTAGCTTTATTGTAGAAATGATTAAAGAATTTCTTTTAAATGTAACATCAAATGGATTAACAGTTTTAGAACTAAAAAATAAAATTGATAATTGTATACGTGAGAATGATTATAATATTAACATCGAAGATATATACCAAGAATTGATTTTGCTTTATAAGAAAGATAGTTATGTAATAAAAAAAGAAAATTTAAGTGATTTATTTTTACATTTATTTAAAAGCGAAATCTATAAGGATTTAGCAATAAATTTTCCATTATACTTTGAAACACAAGATGTGACTTATTCTAAAACTAGAGATAAATTAAATATTGTCATTGATCGAGATCAACAAAATTTTAAAGATAATCAATATAATGAAGTTGTCAATTTTTGCAAGGAAAATGGGGTTAACCTATATGTTAGTAATCCTACTTTTGAATTTTGGCTTATGTTACATTTTCCAGAAGTGGAAAATGAAGATAAAACAAAAATGTTGGAAAATAGGTATGTTAATAAATCTAAAAGGTATTTAGAAAAAAGACTAAATGAAATTTGCAAATATAAGAAATCAAAATTGAATTTTAAAGATTTTGAGCCTTATATTAACGATGCAATTGAAAGAGAAAAGCAATATAAAGAAAATTTGAATGATTTAAAAAGTGAGTTAGGAAGTAATGTGGGCTTACTCATAAATGATATGTTAAAAAATAATTAAGGCTGAGTAGAAATGAATAATTCCTATTCAGTTTTTTTAGCTGTTAAGAAGGCCATAAATGCTATAAAGAATTAAAAAAAAGAAGTTCATTGTGCAAATAACATACTTTTTATTGTGCATTTAGCAGACTTTTTGTTGTGCAAATTGCAGGATTTAGCCTATTACCAAGAAAAGTATTTTATTTAAAAGAAAGAGTAAAGAAGAAAAATTTGTTATTTTTACATAAGGATTACGAAAGAATTATAAAGAATTATAGTATGTTTGATATAAACTTGAGGTCGCAATTTGCGACTTCAAATGAAAAAAATATGTAAAATACAAAATTAATTTCAAAATAGCCTAAAGTTTTTGTAAAATATTACAAAAAAGGTATTGCATAAACAATTTTAATTTGATAATATTTTTATTGTAAGGAGGATAGAAAAAAATGGAAAAAAGAAACACTATATTACTAACGGTGATAGCAATTGCCACTTTATTAGTAGCAGTAGTAGGTGCAACATTTGCATACTTTACAGCATCAACAAATACGACAAATACCGGAAATTCAGTAAATGTAGAGACAAAAGAATTAAAAGGTGCAACTATTACTTTTAACAGCGTTGCAGAAAAATTTGAAAAATTGGATTATCCTGGAGGTCTTGCTGTGTATGGTGCAGTAGCCCAAATCGCTAAACAAGATAACGGAGATAAAAATGACTATCAAGCAACCTTTGGTTTAAAGATTGAC
>CANRJW010000049.1 GCA_947631035.1 uncultured Bacilli bacterium | reverse complement strand
TTTTTTAACTGGAATTATGTGTAAGACTAAATTCTTGCTAAATATATTGAAACTGGAATTTACTTTTTCATTTCACAGAGAAAAAAATGTCTAGATTTGTGATAAGAAAAACTAGTAAACGAAAGGGTTCTATGATAAAATAAAATAGAATACGAGGGGTCAATTATGCAAAGTATTGAAATTACATTTCCAAATAAAGAAACCAAAACATTTTTCTATGGAACACCTCTATATGAAATTGTGGATGGTGTTTCCAATAAAGAAGAAATTATTGGGATAAAATTCAATAATGAAATTGTTTCTATGCAAGATAAAATAACTAAAAATGGAGAGATTTCTTTTTTGGATCTTTTTGATCCTTATGGATATCGTATGTATCAAGGGGCTTTGAAATTTATTTTTGAAGTGGCTGTTAAAGAAGTTTTTAAAGGCGTGGAAGTTTATTACTTACATAGTGTACCTAAAGGACTTATGATAGAAATTAAAGGTGCAGAAATTCAAAAAGAAGATTTAAAACGTATTAAAGAAGAAATGGCGAAAATTATTCATAATGACGAAAAAATTATGAAGTATAATGTTTTAAAGAAAGAAGCTATTGCTTATTATTTAAGTCATAATCAACCAGAAAAAGCGCAAAATATTCATAATAACAATAATGAAATTGTAAGTATTTATAAATTAAAAAATTATTATAACTATTTTTATACGGATATGCCTTATCATACGAAGAATATTAATAAATTTGATTTAAAATTTCTTGGGAATAATCGGATTGTTTTGGTTTATCCGAGCAGTAGAACTAAGGGCTCAGTTCCAGAATATGTGCATTATGAAAACATTGTTAACACTTTTTTAGAAGGACAAAATTGGTTAAAGACGATGCATACTTCTTATTTACCAGATTTGAATTTGGAAGTAAGTAATGGTCAAATTAAAGAATTTATTGAAGCAAGTGAACTTATTTTTAACGAAAGTATTGCTGAAGCGGCGAAAAAAATTGCTGAGTCAAAGAAAATAAAAGCCATTTTAATTAGTGGACCTTCTTCGACGGGAAAGACCACCACTATGAAAAGGCTTGCTAGTTATTTAAAAACATATGGGTATCATACTATTCCGATTTCAATCGACGATTATTATAAAGAAGATGAGGAAAGACCGGTGGATGCTTTTGGAAAATTGGATTATGAGTCTTTAGATGCTATTGATACGGAAATGTTTAATGAAGATTTAATGGCACTTTTACAAGGTGAAAAGGTTTATTTACCTCGTTATGATTTTGTGATTGGTAAGAAAAGTCGTGGAGCCAATGCCGTAGAAATGGACGATAATACGCTTTTATTAATTGAAGGATTGCATGGATTAAATGACGAGTTAACTTCTTCGATTCCTGATGAAGTGAAGTATAAAATTTACTTAAGTCCTTTTATTCCTCTTGGAATTGATCGCCATAATTACGTATCAACTGTTGATTTACGATTATTAAGAAGAATAGTAAGAGATAATCGAACCAGAGGAACGGATGTTGCAAGTACCATCGAGTTATGGCAAACTGTAAGAGAGGGAGAAGAAAAGTATATTTTTCCGTTTATTCACCAAGCGGATATGATTATTAATACAGCGTATGCCTATGAAGTGGGTGTATTAAAAGTGTATGTAGAGCCACTTTTATATTCAGTAGAAAATACGTCTCCTTATTATGAGGAAGCTAGACGTTTATTGGATTCTTTACGAAATTTTTATCCCATTCCAAGTGAATATGTGAGTAAAGATTCCATATTAAGAGAATTTATAGGATAGAAAGGAAGAGAAAAAATGATTCGAGTTGCTATTAATGGATTTGGAAGAATTGGGCGTGTAGCGTTTCGAGAAATGATTACAGGAGTTGATTTTGATATTGTCGCGATTAATGATTTAACAGATGCAGAGGAACTAGCGTATTTATTGAAGTATGATACTAATCATCGTTCTTTTCATGAAGATTTGATTACTTTTTCGGGGGATGAACTGGTGATTAACAATCGAAAGAGAATTAAAGTTTATAAAGAAAAGGACCCAAGTAATCTTCCTTGGAAAGAGTTAAATATTGATTTAGTTTTAGAGTGTACAGGTCTTTTTACTAAAGAAGAAGAAGCTAGAAAGCATATTTTGGCTGGGGCAAAAAAGGTACTTATTTCTGCACCGGCGAAAGGAAATGTAAAAACCATTGTGTATGGAGTAAATGAAGAGGCACTAACCAGCGAAGATGTGATTGTCTCAGGGGCATCTTGTACCACCAATTGTCTTGCTCCCGTGTTAAAAGTTTTAAATGATGCTTTTGGAATTGAAAAAGGATTTATGAGTACCATTCATGCGTATACGAACGATCAAGCAACTCTAGATGTTCCTCATAAAAAAGGAATTAAGGAAAGAAGAGGACGTGCTGCTGCCATGAATATTATTCCAACTTCAACGGGTGTTTTAAAGGCGATTGGAAATGTTATTCCAGAACTTGATGGACGAATTGATGGTTGTGCGTATCGTGTTCCGGTAAGTGATGGTTCACTAGTCGATTTAGTTTTAGAATTAAAAACGAATGTTACTGAAAAGGATATTAATGATTGTTTAATCGAAAAGCAAAGTGACACTCTAAAAGTTACCTTTGACCCAGTAGTTTCTAGTGATATCTTGGGGAAAAAGTGTGGTTCTTTAGTGGATGCTTCTTTAACTAAAGTTTTGAATGTGGAAAGTCACCAATTAGTAAAAGTTGCTTCCTGGTATGATAATGAGATGGGCTACACGGCTCAAATGCTTCGAACGGCCAAAAAAATGTTTGAAAAATAGGGGATGTTTTTATGAAACAAAGAATAGAAAAAATGGACTTAAAGGGAAAGAGAGTCATTGTTAGGTGCGATTATAATGTTCCTATTTATAATGGAAAAATTTTAGATGATACGAAAATTGTGGCTAGTCTAGAAACAATTCGTTATTTAATTGAGCAAGATTGCAAGATTATTCTTTTAAGCCATTTAGGAAAGATAAAAACGGAAGAAGATAAACAAACGCATTCTTTAGAACCCGTTGCCAAACGATTAAAAGAGTTGGTCGGAAGAGAAGTCTATTTTAGTAAAGAAATTCTGGACCCAGAACTAAAAAAACGTATTGAACTTATGTTACCACGTGATATTATTCTTTTAGAAAATACGCGATTTTTAGATGTTCCAAATAAATTAGAAAGTAATTGTGATGCTCAAGTTGCTCAATTTTTTGCTTCTTTAGCGGATGTATTTGTCATGGATGCGTTTGCTTCTGCTCATCGTGCTCATGCTTCAACTACCGGAATTGCCAAGTATTTACCAAGTTGTATGGGATTTTCCGTAGAAAAAGAACTACTGGCACTTGATCGATTTTTAAAGGAACCAAAACATCCTTTCACTGTCATTATGGGAGGAGCGAAAGTAGAAGATAAACTTGAACTGATTGGTACTCTACTTCCTAAGTGTGATCACTTGCTTTTAGCAGGAGGACTTGCTAATAGTTTTTTAAAAGCCTTAAATTTTAATATTGGGTCTTCTCTTGCTACAGAAAGTACTAAAACGATTGAAAAACTAAAACAAATTATGCTTACTTATCGTGATAAATTAATGCTTCCTTTGGATGCGATTGTCGGAAGTAGTTATGATGAGGCGTACACGCGTTATAAAAAGATTAATGAGATTACAGACAATGAAGTGATTTCCGATATTGGGGTTAAAACGTTAGCAAAATATAAAACAGCGATTCAAGATAGTGAAACGATTTTCTTAAATGGAACAATTGGTATTTATGAAGAAGAACGTTACTCAAATGGAACAAAGGAACTTTTTAATCTTCTTAAAAATTGTAAAGCTATTGTCGTTGTTGGTGGAGGAGATGCGGTAAGTTCTGTTAAAAGTTTAGGATATCAAGAGGCATTTACCTATTTATCTGTAGGAGGCGGAGCCACTTTAGAATATTTAACTAAAGGACACTTGGTTGGAATTGATGCCATAATGGAGGAAGAGGAAATTGAAATACTTGATGTGTAACTTAAAGTCGAATAAGACTTTGAAAGAAATTTTAGAGTACAAAAAGGGCTTACAAAAAATAGGGTTTAATCAAGTACATTTTGTGTTATTTCCTTCAAACTTATACTTAAGCTTCTTTTATGATGCTCCTTATCAGCTGGGAAGTCAAAATGTTTCCATCTATGAAAAAGAAAGTGTAACGGGAGAGGTTTTAGCGAGTCAGTTAAAAAGTATGAAAGTTGAATTTGTTTTACTGAATCATGTGGAAGCCAATGAAACCATTCGTGATGTTATTTTAAAAATTAAAAATGCTACTAAAGTTGGTTTAAAAGTCGTTCTTTGTATGGGTGAAAGAAAGCATCAAACTATGGAAGAAACTTTAGAAGAATTAAAAACTTTTTTAAAAGAGGTTTTGAATGCTTTAACAAGATTAGAACAAGAAAATCTTCTTTTGGCTTACGAACCCGTGTGGGCTATTAATAGTGGAAATATTCGTGAACCGAATGTGTTAAATAGTCTTGTAAAGAATGTGAAAATATTTTTACAAAAAGAGTATGATTTAAAGCCAATAGTCCTTTACGGAGGAGGAATTAATGTCAAGAACTTTAGTAAACTTACAAAACTTGACAATATAGATGGTTATCTTCTTGGAAATTGTGCAAACAATCCTGAAAATATTAGCAAAATATTGGAAAATATATAAAATTCGACAAAGTTTTACAGCATTTGACAGAACTTGTCAAAATATTTTCTAGTATTTTGCTCTTTTCTTTTTTATAATGAATTTGCGTGCAGTAAAAAAATTAGAGGAAGAAAAGGAGAAAAAATGAAAACAACAGTTAATGTACTTGTAATTGATGATTCTAAAAATATCATTGATAAAGTCACAAAACATTTTAGCAGTCACGCAGTAATTCATGTAGTAAAAACCTGTACTTCAGGTAAGGAAGGTTTAGAGTATATAATCAACCATCAAAAGGATTTTGATTTTCTACTTATGGATATTATTATGCCAGAAGTTGATGGTATTTGCATTTTGGAAGAAATGAAACAAAGAAATATTAAGAAGAATACGATTATTTTAACAAGTTATGGTAAAGAGGAAGCTATTCGTTTGGTTAGTGCTTATGATATTGACTATTTTATGTTAAAACCGGTTGATATGGATGTATTAGAAAAAAGAATATTGGCTGTAGAAAATACAAGCGCGGATCCAGTAGAAGAAAAGGATAGTAAAGTGGAATTAGCAATTAGTAGACTTTTACATTCTTTAGGTATTCCTTCTCATATAAGAGGATATCAATATATTCGTGAAAGTATTTATATGATGTATGAAAATCCCGATATGATTGGTGGGGTTACAAAGTGTATTTATCCCGAAGTTGCGATGCGTTTTGATACAACCGCTAGTCGTGTGGAAAGAGCTATACGTCATGCTATAGAAGTTAGTTGGGCAAGAGGAGATTATGAACTTATGGACGAATTATTTGGACATAGTGTTGATTTTGATCGAAGTAAGCCAACGAATTCTGAATTTATTGCAACTTTAGCTGATAGTTTAAGACTGAATAAAGAATTATTGCCTGCATAAAAAGGAAACGATGTTTCTTTTTTTGATGCCTTGTCAAAACAATAAAAAGAGTGTAGAATTAAATTAAGATATGGAGGAGAAAGAGAAATGAATAATTTCAAAAAGAACCTCCCAACCGAGCGAAATAGTCGTCTGGGGGGGGGGTATATTAGATAATAATAGAAAGGAACCCAAACGACTCAAGAAAATTATCGTAAGCTTAATCAGTATCGTAACACTCATAATGGTAGTGTCTTTTAGTTATGCTTATATAAAATATGAAACCAAAGAAAAAAATGAAAACATTATAGGAACAGAATGTATTAAGATAGAAATGGAAGAATTAACAGAAGCTCTAAATTTATATCATGCCTATCCTATGAAAGAAGCAAAAGATGCCTATAAATTTAAAATAAGAAATGCATGTGGAGTAGGAGTTGATTATCAAGTAGAACTAGAAGTAGAGGATGTAGAAGAAAATCAATTACCATCTCAAGATATAGCAGTAAAACTAGATAGTAATAAAAAATTAACATTAACACAACAAATGGAAGACAAAGACCAAGAAACATATGAAATAGGAACAGGTACATTAAAACCCTATGAAGAAAAAAGTCATGAAGTAAGAATATGGATAGATGAGAGTGCAGGAAATGAAAGTCAAAATAAAATATTCAAAAGTAAAGTGGTAATAGAAGCAGTACAAAATGAAATAGCAATATATAGTGAACCCTTATTACAAGGAGCAGACCCAGTATTAGGCAAAGGAATGGTAGCAGTACAAATAAATGAATCAAATGGAGAAGTAACCAAAGCCGACCCGACAGCAAAATGGTATGAATATGGGCAAAAGAAATGGGCGAATGCAGTAATACTAGCCAATGGAAAAACAGAAGAAAATTATAAAGCAGGAGAAAAAATAGAAGAAAGTGATATAGAAAGTTATTTTGTATGGATACCAAAGTATAGTTATAAATTATTTGACGAAAAGTTAGGAGAATATACAAGTTTAGAAGAAACGGTACAAGATAAAGGACCAACAACTGTTATAGATATTAGATTTGGATTAGAGAATACAAAGAATGAAAATCCAAATGAATGTACGACACCAGGCAAGTCAGGAGATAAAGGATTATGCAAACAAGGAGATTGGATGACACACCCAGCATTCTTAGCCTTTGGAGGAAATGGATTATGGGTCGGCAAGTTTGAGACAAGTAATAGCGATATTGCAACAACAAATAGTAATGATACTAGTCATAATGCAGTAGAACCAACAAAAGTAAACATTAAGCCAAATGTATATTCATGGAGAAGTATAACAGTAGGAAATGCATTTAATACATCAAAACAATATAAAACCGAATTACAAAGTCATTTAATGAAGAATACAGAATGGGGAGCTGTTGCTTATCTTACAAATTCACTTTATGGAAGATGTGATAAAGAAACAGAAAAATGTATTGAAGTTATGATAAATAATAGTCAAAATTACGTAACAGGGGTTTCAGCAAAAAATGCTCCAACTACTGGAAATGGTGTTTATAACGATTATGGGAATGTAACATCCGGAAGTGATAATGAAAACGATTCAGGTGAATTTAAAGGAGCCTATAATTATAAGAATCCATTAAGTAATAGTGCAAGTACCAGTGGAAATTATAGTGGAATATACGATATGAGTGGAGGAGCATGGGAATATGTTATGGGAGTTATGGAAAGTGCAATATCAACGGAGAATGATAAAAGTGGATTAACGTTAGGGGAAATCGAAGATAGATATTATGATAAGTATTCAAGCACAAAAGATACTGATTTTAATAAAAGAATTTTAGGAGATGCAACTGGAGAAATAGGACCTTTTGCAACGAAGGTATTTGGTCAACAAACCAATCGTGAAAGTTCTTGGTATGAAGATTTTGCATGGTTTGTTTGCTCTAGTAGCCCTTGGTTTGAGCGAGGTGGCGGACTCTATGCCGGTTTCCAGGCTGGAGTGTTTGCTTTCGGTCGTTACACCGGCGCTGTCGCTAGCAATCTCGGTTTCCGTATCGTCCTTGCCCCAACCAATAGTGTTTCATGAAAAGTCTAAAGGAAATAAGAAAATCAAGTGGACTATCCCAAAAAGAACTAGCTAAAAAAATAGGAGTAACTCAACAACAGTATTCTAGATATGAAGTAGGTGTTAATAAAATTACTTTAGAAATGTATTTAAAAATAATAAATACTTGTGGATATAGAATTAAAATAGAAAAAGTGTAAAGAAGTGTCAAAAAGATGGTAGAAAATGATACTTTTTTGCACTTTTTTAAAAAAATTGGCTTGAAAAAAAGGAAATCACAAATTTGCCTTGTATATATATAAGTAGAGGAAGTATTTTTTAGATACTTCTTTTTATAAGAATGGAGGTGAAAAATGTTTACTCAAGAAGAACCAAAAACAATCAACTTGAAAAATGATTGGATGTTCAAAGCTTTCATGACTAAACCACAAAG
>CANRJW010000048.1 GCA_947631035.1 uncultured Bacilli bacterium | reverse complement strand
CTTACTTTTCCATAACCATTTACTGCTAACGTAATAATAATAGCAAGTATTACAATAACGGCCAAGAGTTCAACAATGGTAAATCCTCTTTTCTTTTTCTTTTTCGTATTTTGCTTCTTTTTATCCTTAATCATTTTTTTCGACTCCTCTATTGTTCCCATTATATCCTTTTCTTCTCTCTTTTGTCAATTTTTCTTTTATAAAAAAAAGAACCATTTTAGAATGATTCTATGTTTATTTTTACTTTTTTCTTATCATGTAAATAGGAATAGGCTTGGACCATCGTACGTAAGGCTTGGGCTGTTTTACCAGCACGACCAATGACAGCTCCCATATCACTTTCTTTTACAAGAACTTCCAAATTGATGGTATCCTCATCACTACCAATTTCTTTTACACTTACTAAATCAGCATCATGAGCAATGCTTTTCACAAGAAAAAGTGTATATTCCACTATATCCATAATTACTTCCCAGCTTTTTTCACTTTAGCTTCGGCATATTTTTTCATGATTCCTTCTTTTGAAAAAATATTTTTGACCGTTTCGGTTGGAATAGCTCCTTCATTTAACCAATGTAGGGCTTTTTCTTCATCAATTTTTACTTCTGCAGGATTTGCAATTGGATTATAAGTTCCTACAACCTCTAAAAAACGTCCATCTCTTGGGCTTCTTGAATCTGCAGCAACAATACGATAAAATGGTCTTTGTTTGGCTCCCATTCTTTTTAATCTTAATTTTACAGCCATATTTTGTTCCTCCTTCAAAACTGCCATTAGTATAACACGTTAAGAAAATAGTGTCAACATAAATTAGTTGACACTACTTCAAATACTCCTCATTCACTTCTTCAATTTCTTTTTCATCTTCTAAAGTGACTTCATCATCTGTTACTTCTTCGTAATCGTCTTCCTCTTCTTCAATACTTACTTTTATTTTGGTATCTCCAACAACTTCAACTCCAAGTTCTTTTTCAACACTTAATTGCACAGTTCCATCTACCACACTCACATTGGTAACGGTCGGCTGTTTTAAACTACGAACAATAATTTCTTCTTTATCTGTTAAAGCATTATTCTCTTTCAAATGAACAGGCATTTTGTCTTGGTATTGAAAAGTCTCGGTACTGACAGCTGTCTTGGTATCATTATCATAAGAATACCATACATTGACATCGAAAGCCCCATCAATCCCGACAATACCGCCATTATTTTTACCAGAAAACTTATGATTAATGACCCAACACCCTAAAACGGTATCTGGTTTTAATTCAGGAGTAATCTTAAACGTATTTGTACTGGTTTTCTTCGTTTTTCCAATAATCGCTTTTGTCACAATTTCTTTAAAACTAGACATTTGTAACCCTCCTCTAATTTAATGTATGCAAAACATTTTCTTTTGTTCACTCCTTCGTTTGTATTTTCTAACGCTTTATGCTAAAATAAGGAACTTAATGAAAGGAAAATGTTTTATGAAACGGCTTTATATGAAAGAAAAAGAAATTTTATCCCTTCCTATTTATTATGCCAAAAGAACCAATGAAGCAACTCTTTATTCGTATTCCAAAACCGAATTAATAAAATATTTTCATTACTTAGGAGACAACAAAATCAATACCATCTATGAAATCGAAAGACAACAAAAGGATTTAAGGCAAATCAAAGAACTCTTACTCTTTCAAAAAATCGTTGTAGAAGATTATCAAATCATAGCTCTTCTCTTAGAAAAAGGCTACCCCATTAATTTTAAAGAATATTTAAAAAACAATCCTTCTTATCAAGATAAGATTCTGTTTTTAAAAAAAATTGGTCTTTTACTGGAAAAGTTAAATAAAATCAGAACGCAAGAAGGTCTTTTAACTGATTTCTTTATCGGGGATTTACAAGAAGCCAATATTTTAATTGACGAAGAAAATCATAATATTCAAATCTGCGATATGGATAGTTGTAAAATTGGGAACAATAAACCTTTTCCAACGAAATATTTACAATTTTTAAAAATGTATCCTTATATTACTAAGAAATTAATAAAAAAATATCCTTTGGCCGTTTATTCTTTTATTCCTAATCATAACACTGATTTATATTGCTATATGGTTATGATTTTAAAAATCTTATTTTCGGTTGATATTACGAAACAAAATTTTAATGAATTTTATCAAACTCTCTATGCATTAAAAAGTGAAGGTTTGCCAAAACCACTTTATGAATCTTTTCTAACTCTTTTTGGACCCCAAGAAAATCAAAATCCCTATCTCTTTTTAGAAGATATTCCGTATCCTTTTGAAAAAAGGGTGAAAAATATGATATGATAGTTTTGGAGATGATAGAATGGATTGTTTATTTTGCAAAATTGGAAATGGAGAAGTTTCCTCTTATAAAATTTATGAAGATGAAGAAGTGATTGCTTTTTTAGATATCCATCCCAAAAGTAATGGACACACTCTCGTTATTCCTAAAAAGCATTGCACTGATTTTACGAGTTTAGAAAATAGCGATATAACGCACATCAATGAAGTTGCAAAAAAAATCGTTGCTCTTTTAGAAGAAAAGTTATCTTGTACGGGTTTTAGTTTAGTTACCAATTACTTAGATACGCAGGAAATTAAGCATTTTCACTTACACATTATTCCAAGTAACAAAGAAAAGTTAAAAGACATTGAAGAGATTTACAACCAAATAAAAAATTAACCGCGACGTTAATTTTTTTTATTCTTCTTCAAACCAAGTGGCTTTTAAATTGACATTGGTACTTTGAGGAAGTGGGTCTGGTAAGTTTAATTTTGTCATAAGAGGAATATGGAAAGCACTACCAAATACCAAAGCCGTTCCTGGTCTTAAGGTTTTTAACTTTTCGACTTCTTGATTTGTCAGATTGCTCGACATTGAAATTACAATCTTTAAATCTTCGGGATAAAATAAACGGAAAATCAAAAAATTAGAACATTGCGACAAACAAGTCGACGATAATTCACTAGGTCTTTGGGTGATAAAGCACATAATGATACCATATTTTCTACCCTCTTTGGTAATTCGGTCAAATATATTATAACCAATAACATTGACATCATTATCATTTTGAATATAACGATGTGCTTCTTCCAAGATAATATGAATGGGAAAACTAGCACGTTCTTTTAAAGACGTTGCAAAGTTGAAAAACAATTTCATATAAAGTTTGGTTAGTATTTTAGCAAAACGTTCATCGACATAATTAAAATTCATATTTAAAAGTTGCGCATATTCATTGTTTTCTGTTAAAAACATACTCTTAACAAATTGTTCTTTTTCTATATAGCCTTTTGTATATTCAAAATATTTACGTTGCGGACTATTTAAAATGGAATTCATACGAACTCTTAAATCGTTGGCTTTCTCGTACAAAGTAGCATTATTAAGCATTCCTTCACTCATTAAGGCAAATTCTAAGGCATTGTATAAATCTTCTAAATCATAGACAATTTCTTTTTTATTGACTTCCATTATATCAAAAGAAATAAAGCTATTCAAAAATTCAATAACGAATTGTAAAGCATTCATTTTACCATTGGCATCAATATTTAAGCATTGTTTTAAGGTTCTTGTATAACCAGGTTGGACAATAGGACTATCTAGATTTAATTCCGGAGTATTAAATTTATTCAATGTAGAAATAATTTGGTCCCCCAATTGCGTAGAAGATTTACCACTTCCAATAATATCCAATATACTTTTGGCAATAATAGCATTTTTATATTGGTTAGCCACTTCTCCATCACTTTTAAATAATGCAACATATTGCAAGGTCTTTTCTAAAATGGGAAGTAAAGTATGGTCGTTCACATTTAATAATAAAGCTAAATCGTCGACTTCTAAAAAGAAAGCGGGAATACTTACAATTTCTGTTGCTGCATCATCGACTTCGGTTTTGGTTGTATAATATTTGACATTAATATCAGGTAAAGCATTGATTTTACTTAGAGCGGTATGATATTCTCCATAAATATCAAAGATAATCATATGGGCATTTTTAGGAGTTTTTTGATTGTAGTAAAAGATATTTTGAATTAAACTCGCAACACCACAAGATTTTCCACAACCGCTATTGCCAATGATTCCAATATGATGCGTCAATAGTTCATTAATTGGGGCCGTAACATTAAAACCATCATATAAAGCGGAAGAACCAATCAATATCGTATCTTCGTCATTATAGTTTTGATTACCAATAATCATTTCTAACTCTTGTTTATAAACAATACGACAACTACTATTCATGCTTGGATATTTAACAGTTCCAGAAATAAAGAGATTGTCTTTAATTTCACCAATTAATAAAATATGAATTAATTCTTCATTCATACCTAAGATTTCTCCGACGATTTTAGAACTTCCATTCGTTTTATCTTCAAATATAACATGATAATTAATTACATTCGCTTGTATGGCTTTTGATAAATTTTCTACTTCAATTATTTTATCTTCTATTTTTTTAATTTTCCCAAACATAACTAGTCACCCTATTCTTTAAATATGATATCATAGATTTAGAAAAAATAAAAGGATACTTTTTTACTTATATTTTTTCTATTTTTACATATATCATTAATAGAAAAGGAAGATTTTATGAAAAAAATACAAAGTGTTCTATTTTTTACTCTTTTTTTAGTTTTTATTGGTATTTTAATGAGTGCTCCTAAACAAAAGGAAAGTGAAAAAAACTTAAATACCTTAGAGGGAAATATTCTAAGTATGGAAAATGGTACTTTAACGATTCAAGACCAAGAAAATACCATTTATACCATCAAAACCACCGATTTAGAAAATTTAGCACTTGGTGATACGATTGTTTTATACTATAGTGGTCTACTAAATAAAGAGATAGAAAAACAAAATATTCTTGTTGAAAAAGTAGAAGTTGAAGATGATTTACTCCCAACAGAATGGTTAGAAGAAGGGATTTTTCATGATTATTATGAGAAAGCCTATGCCAAATTAAAAAATTTATCTTTAGATGAAAAAATAGGTCAATTGCTTCTTGTTCGTTATAAAGAAAATGATAGTTTAGAAGAATTGGAAAAATACAATTATAGTGGGTTTGTCTTTTATGAAAATGCTTTTAAAAATAAAACAAAAGAAGATGTCAAAAAAATGATTCGAACGTTGCAAGAGGAAAGTAAAATTCCCCTTCTTACTGCTGTTGACGAAGAAGGAGGAAAAATTATTCGGGTAAGTAGTAATCCAAATTTAACTTCCGAACCCTTTAAATCTTCCCAAGAACTTTATACTTTAGGAGGTTTTTCCCAAATAGAAGAAGATGTCATACAAAAGAGTGAAATTCTCTATGAACTTGGTTTAAATGCCAATCTTGCTCCTGTTGTAGATGTGTCTACTAACGAAGGGGATTACATGTATGAAAGAGCCTTTGGAAAAGATTCTGCTTTAACTTCTAAATATGCGGAAGTCATCATAGAAGCAAGCAAAAAAGGAAATGTTTCTTATACTTTAAAACACTTCCCAGGTTATGGAAATAATAAGGATACGCATACCAATAAAGTAGTCGATAGTCGAAGTTATGAAAGCATTATAGCAAATGACTTACCACCTTTTGATGCTGGGGTTAAAAAAGGAGCAGAAGCTGTACTTGTCAGTCATAATATTGTCAGTAGTATTGATAATAGCAATCCGGCTTCTTTATCCCCTAGTATTCATAATATTTTAAGAAATCGATTAGAGTTCAGTGGTATTATTATCACCGACGACCTTGATATGGGAGCCACCTCTTCGATTGAAAATAAAGTCGTAAAAGCATTGCTAGCCGGAAATGATTTAATTATTACTACCGATGGTGTTGCTAGTTTTTCCGAAATTAAAAATGCTATCCATGAAGGAAGTTTATCAGAAGATTTTATTAATCGTATCGCTCTTCGTGTTTTAGCTTGGAAATATTATAAAGGACTTATCATTGAAAATGAAAAATAGAAATATGGCAAAACTATTTCTATTTTTTTATGATTTTAACTTGATAATGACATACCTCTAGTATTTTTAAAAACAAAGACAAGGGAATTTTATGAATACCAATTTCGTATCTTGAGTATTGTTGTTGGGTTATGCCTATTTTCTTGGCTAATTCTCTTTGGGATAGCCCACAAGACTTTCTTATTTCCTTTAGACTTTTCATGAGGCACTATTGGTTGGGGCAAGAACAAGACGGAAACTGTAGTCGATTAACGGTCCACCAGCGCTATCATGGAAACTGAAGACACCGCTACCAGAACCGGAGTAGATATTGCCACCACGACGGAACCAAGGGTAAGAAGGATACACGAACCATGCCTCGTCATTATACCAAGAACTGATTTGTCGATTTTGGGTATTATATTTTCGACTTTGAAATGGTCCCATTTCTCCAGTAGAATCTCCTAAGATTCTTTTATTATATTCTAAAGAATTTATATTATTGTATTTGTCATAATATTTTTCTTCAATTTTTGATAAAGTTAAACCGCTTTTATCACTACTATTTGGTGAAATACTAGTCATAACTCCCATAACATATTCCCAAGCACAACCATTCATATCATAGATTCCATTATAATTCCCTGTAGTGCTTGCTGCTACACTATCTTTTGTATTGTAATTCCATGCTCCTTTAAATTCTTTCATCTCTTCACTATCTTTTCCGAGTGTTACATTTCCATAATCTTTATAACCATCAAATCCAGTTTCAGGTTTATTTTTTGCTGAAACCCCGGTTACAAAATTTAGACTATTATTTATCATAACCTCAGTACATTCTTTTGTTTCTTTATCACATCTTCCATAAATACTTTGCGTTAAATAAGCGACTGCTCCCCATTCCGTATTCTTCATCATATGACTTTCTAAATCTGATTGGTATTCTAAAGACGTTTTAAATGCATTCCCTACTGTTATACTTCTCCAACTATAGACATTTGGTTTTATAATAACTTTATCTGGAGCAGTAGCATCACTTTGAGCATTATTAACTGTCCAGCTTGCTGTGTTAGTTAAATCCCCTTGATTATACCCTGTCTCAAACTTGCCGACCCATAAACCCCTTGTTTCTTCAAAAGCAAGGAAGGCTGGATGCGTCATCCACTTGCCTTCTTCACAACTTCCAGTTCCTCCTGATTCTGTTGGAGTTTTACATTCTGTTTCACTATCCGTTGTATTTTCTAAACCAAACCTTATCTCTATAGTTTGTTCTTTATTTTCTTCTATTTCAGTTAATCCTGTATATTCGGTTCCCATATCAAAGATTTGATATTGATATTTTGGTATCCATACAAAATAACTTTCAATATCACTTTCTTCTATTTTTTCTCCTACTTCATAATCTTCTTCTGTTTTTCCATTTGCAAGGATTACTGCATTCGCCCATTTCTTTTGCCCATATTCATACCACTTTGCTGTTGGGTCTGCTTTGGTTACTTCTCCATTGTCTTCATTTATTTGTACTGCTACCATTCCTTTTCCTAATACTGGGTCTGCTCCTTGTAATAAGGGTTCACTATATATCGCTATTTCATTTTGTACTGCCTCTATTACTACTTTACTTTTAAATATTTTATTTTGACTTTCATTTCCTGCACTCTCGTCTATCCATATTCTTACTTCATGACTTTTTTCTTCATATGGCTTTAATGTACCTGTCCCTATTTTATATGTTTCTTGTACTTTGTCTTCCATTTGTTGTGTTAGTGTTAACTTACTATTACTATCTAGTTTTACTGCTATATCTTGAGATGGTAATTGATTTTCTTCTACATCCTCTACTTCGAGTTCTACTTGATAATTGACTCCTACTCCACAAGCATTTCTTATTTTAAATTGATAGGCATTTGTATTATTTCCTGTTTCTTCTTTCATAGGGTAGGCATGATACAAATTTAGAGCATTTGTTACTTCTTCCATTTCTATTTTAATACATTCTGTTCCTATAATGTTTTCATTCTTTTCTTTTGTTTCATATTTTATATAAGCATAACTAAAAGACACTACCATCATGAGTGTTACTATACTTATTAAACTTACTATAATTTTTTTGAGTCGTTTGGGTTCCTTTCTATTATTATCTAAATAACAACCCCCCCCCAGACGACGATTTTCACTGGTTGGGAGGTTCTTTT
>CANRJW010000047.1 GCA_947631035.1 uncultured Bacilli bacterium | reverse complement strand
ATAGGAACAATCGAACAAATCATAGAAGTAACAGGCCTAACAAAAGACGAAATTGAACAAATTCAAAAAGAAGAAAACTAATATTTCGCTTTAATACTTCAACAAATTGACAAATACTAAAGTTTGCGCTAGTATATAGACCGAAATGGAGGTTTATGGATGGATAGTGTGATTGAAGAAAAATTAAGAGAACTTGATAAATCAATGTATAACTTAAATTTACAACTTGATAAGTATGACAAAAATTCTAGGGAATACTACTTTTATCTTTCTGAATTAGCTCGTCAATTTTATGCTTGTAAAAAACTGATGGAATTAGAAAAGAAAGAATATCGTATCAATAATGCTCATTTTTTTATCTATGCTGATATAGATGCAATTAAAGAATTATTAGTTAGCAAAGGCTATTACGAAGAAGAAAATCATTTTACAAGATAGTCGTAAATTCAAATCTTTTGGGTTTGAATTTTATTTTTAAGAAGGGATTTTTATGATATTAAATGTAAGTGGAAGAACAGATATTGTGGCTTTTTATACTCCTTGGTTTTTAAATCGTTTAAAAGAAGGATTTGTTGATGTTAGAAATCCTTTTTACCCTAAAAAAGTAAGCCGGATTTATTTTCAGGATGTTGATTTACTTGTTTTTTGTACGAAAAATCCTTTGCCAATCCTTCCGTATTTAAAAGAAATACAAATTCCAATTTTATTTCATGTTACTCTTACCCCATATAAAAAAGATATTGAACCGAATGTCATCGAAAAAGCCAAAATTATAGAAGGAATAAAAGAGTTATCGAACATTCTTGGTAAAGAAAAAGTCTATGTCCGTTATGATCCCATTTTACTAAATGAAATCTACACAATTGAATATCATACAAAAGCCTTTGAAAAGTTATGTACTTTATTAGAGGGTGTTGTAGAACATATCATTATTTCCTTTGTAGACCCTTATAAGAATGTTCAAAAAAATCAAAGTGAAATTAAATTAAAACCCATTACGGAAAGTGATAGGAAAACAATAGGTAATCTTTTTGGCAAAATGAGTAAGAAGCATCATATACAAGTGCAACTTTGTTATGAACAAATCGATTTAACAGAGTATGGTATTTTAAATACCCCTTGTATTTCTAAAGAACAGGCTTATGAAATTACAAAGAAAAAATTTTCCAAATGGAAAGCTAGAAACTGTGGTTGTGCCGAAATGGTCGATATTGGTGTTTATAATACTTGTAATCACTTATGTAAATATTGCTATGCCAACTATGAAGAAAAAAAGGTAAAGAAAAATATTTTGGAACACGATGTATCTTCTAGTTTGTTAATTGGACATTTAAATAGTGATGACGAAATAAAAGTAAGAAAAAAATAAATTAATCGCTCTTTACATAAAATTTTGTAAGGAGTTGATTTTTTGAATTACAAATTTTATTACAATCAAGTAAATGGAAAAGACGATTATGGACTTAAATATAACAATCAAGATGGTTATGCTTATAAATGTACGAAATACAAATTAGAATTTCCACCTCAACACCAAGATAGACAACCCGGTTTTGAATATGTGATGCAACCTCGTCCTATTTTTGATAATCCCAATTATAAAGCAGCAGGAAAATTAAAAGAAAAAGTAGCCATTATTACAGGAGGAGATTCGGGAATTGGAAGAGCCGTTGGTATCACCTACGTAAAAGAAGGTGCCAAAGTCGTAATCGTTTACTTAAATGAACATGAGGATGCCCTAGAGACAAAACGTTATATTGAACTCTTAGGTGGAGAATGCTTTCTTCTTTGCGGAGATATAAAAGAAAAGAGTTTTTGTGAAACGATTGTTGCTGAAACCATGAAGCGTTATGGAAAAATCGATATTTTGGTAAACAATGCCGGAGTGCAATATCAACAAAAGAGTTTACTTGATATTAGCGATGAACAATTCGACTATACCATGAAAACCAATATTTATTCGATGTTTTACTTAACCAAATGTGCTTTAAAAGAAATGAAACCAGGTTCTTCTATTATTAATGTAACTTCTGTAACGACTTTTTATGGCGAACCAGAACTCATTGATTACGTAACCAGCAAAGGAGCCATTGTTGGTTTTACAAGAAGTTTAGCCACCAATTTAGCAGACAAAAACATTCGGGTAAATGCCGTGGCTCCTGGGTATTTTTGGACTCCTTTGCAACCGGCTTGTTGGGAAGCAGAAAAAATACCCACTTTGGGTGCTGATGCTCCAATGAAAAGAGCCGGAGAAACTTTTGAACTTGCTCCCATGTTTGTTTATTTAGCCAGTAGCGATTCTTCTTACACTACAGGTCAAGTCATGCATGTCAATGGGGGATTATATAAAGGATAGTTGACAATTCGTTAACTAAAAAATTTGCAAATAAAAGAAGAAATCCTTATAATAAAGATAAGGATGGTGTTAAAAATGGAACCAAGTAGAGTAAATGAAACTTTAATGAACAATATGTCTATTGATAAAAGACTAGCTTCTATGGCCGAAAAATTATTTACTTCTTCATTAAGTTTAGAAGAAAAAGAAGCCTTTATTGAAGAAATAAGTGGACTTCGTATGTCTTTAATAGGAGTAAATAAAGGAATCATTAAAATGAATGTTCAAGAAGAGCAACAAATAGATTATCTAAAAACCATTGAGCAACAAAGAGAAAATGTCTATGCTTTACAAAATCAATTGCAAATGGCTTTAAGAGAAAAAGAAACCACCGAAGAAGATTTACCACCGATTCTTTAGGAAGTACCAACTTCCTTTTTTTAGTTGAAGTCATTTTAGAGTCACAAAATAAAAATATACTGATTTTAGAAAGGAAGTGGATGTATGGAAATCGTAAGAGTCGAAAATCTATGCAAAACCTATCGTAATGGAGAAAATGAAATTCATGCTGTCGACCATCTTTCGTTTTCAGTTGAAAAAGGGGAGTTTGTCGCCATTGTTGGAGCAAGTGGAAGTGGAAAATCAACCCTTTTACATTTACTAGGAGGAGTGGATCGACCAACCAGTGGAAAAGTATTTATTGATAATAAAGATATCTATGCTTTAAATGATGATGCCTTAGCCATTTTTAGAAGAAGGGAAATTGGAATTATTTATCAGTTTTATAATTTGATTCCTATTTTAAACGTGTTAGAAAATATTTTACTTCCTTGTGATTTGGATAAAAAAAGTGTTCCAGAATCGCGCAAGCAAGAAGTATTACAAACTTTGAATTTGGAAAATCGCATTTCTCATTTACCAAACGAACTATCAGGAGGTCAACAACAAAAAGTTTCAATAGGTAGAGCGATTATTAACAATCCTGCCCTTGTTTTAGCAGACGAACCCACTGGAAACTTAGATTCTAAAGCGAGTGATGAAATTGTTTCTCTTTTAAAAATGTCCAATCAAAAATTTAAACAAACCATTATCATGATTACCCATGATTTAGAAATTGCTAAATATGCCGATCGTATTATCACGATTGATGATGGTAAAATTATAAAGGACGAGAAAAACGCATGAATGTATTAAAAAGATTAACAAAGAGAAACTTAAGTCTCAATAAAAAAAGAACCATTATGACAGGGATTGGAATTGTTTTATCAACAGCTCTCATTATTTGTGTGGCTGGAATGGTAACCAGTTTTCAAAAAACGGTTCTTGAAAGTACAAAAAAAACGGAAGGAAACTATCACGCCCAAATTAAAAACATGAAAGAGGAAGATGCTCTAGCCCTTCCAGAAAACCGCAATATTTCGGATTACTATCTAACAAGAGAAATTGGGTATGCCAAAATTCCTTCGATTAATTCCGCCAAACCTTATTTATATATAATGGGGTATGACGAAAAAGCTCTTCATAATTTAGGAATCTTGGTAGCAGAGGGGAGATACCCTGAAAACGACCATGAACTTATTGTTAGCAATCATGTTTTGGATAATGGCGGAGTTTCTTATCATTTAGGGGACACGATTACGTTAGATATTGGAGAAAGACAAAGTTTTGATGGCGTAACGCTTCACCAAAATAATCCTTTTCAAGGGGAGGAAGAAGAAAGTACACAGGAAGAAAAAATAATCTCTTCTGAAACCAAAACCTATACGATTGTTGGTTTTATGGAACGACTTTCTTATGCTTTTGAAAATTATAGTGCACCTGGCTATACAGCCATTACTCGAGAAGAGAATATAAGGAATTCAGTAAATGCCTTCTTGCTCTATAAAAATCCACGAAATTATTCCCAATACACCAAAGAAATTTCCAATAATAAATATGATTATTCCTACAACCAAGAATATTTAAGATTTTTAGGAGTTAGTCAAGGTTCAACTATGAGAGCTCTTTACAATGTGGCTGCGGTTGTCATTGTTATCATTATTCTATCCAGTGTCTTCGTGATTAAAAATAGTTTTGCTATTTCCATCACCGAAAAATATAAGATGTATGGCATGCTTCGAAGTGTTGGAGCCACTAAAAAACAAATTAAGAAAAATGTTTTGTATGAAGGATTTCTTCTTGGCTTAGTAGCGATTCCTTTAGGTATTTTATGTGGAATACTGGCGATTGTGATTTTAATCTTAATTTTAAATCTCTTATTAAAGGATCTTATTAATAATGTCGAATTTATGTATAGTGTTCCTTTATTTGCAATCGTCTTATCCATTCTTTTAGGAAGTGTAACCATCTTTTTATCAACCATCTTTACAGCGCGACGGGCTTCTAAAATTACCGCGATTGAAGCGATTCGCAGCAACAACGATATTAAGATTAAAGGAAAAAAATTAAAAACACCTAAAATCATTAAAAAATTATTTTCGATGGGTGGAGTCATTGCTTATAAGAATCTAAAACGCAATAAGAAAAAGTATCGTACGACCGTGATTTCGATTGTCGTTTCCGTTTTCATTTTTATTGCTTTATCCTCTTTTATTACGTTTGGTTTTAAAATGACTAATGTTTACTATATGAATTTATCTTATAATATGACCATTGGAGATGGCTTACGGAACAAAAATACCAAAGTGGACGAAATTATTGAGCACTTAAAAACTATTAGTCAGATGGAAGAAATTGAACGCTTTAGTCTAACTCGTTCGGATATCATCAATGTTGACCCTGCAAATTTATCGGATTTTGGCGAAAACGTCTATCGTCATTTAGGAATGAACCCTGAAAAAAGTGAAATCGATATCACCGTTATTGCTTTAGGAGAAGGGGAATATGAGCGTTATTTAAAAGAACTTGGTTTAAATAATGAAGCAAATCGTCGTAAAGGAATTTTAATTGACGATTGGCAAGAATATTATGAAAAGAAATTGTATTTGGGCAATATGTTCAAAATTAAAAATAACGAAATTTTAACAGGAAAAATTAATGAGAATCAAGACTTTCAAATTGAAGTTATTCGAAGTGATAAAAGACCAATGGGCTTAGAAAACTATAATGCCATGGATGGTATTTTAATTGTAAGTGATGAGGTGATGGATACCTATTTTCACCCGATAAACGCTGTGCTTTATGCCAAAGCAAAAGATGCGGATGCCCTAGAGGTCAAACTAAATACTTTACAAAAAGAAAATCCAGAGTTTAAATACTTATACTATAACAATTTTGAAAAAATGGTAGAAGAAGAAAACACAATTGTTTTAGTTATTTCCATATTTTTGTATGGCTTTATTACAGTCATTTCTTTAATCGGAATTACCAATATCTTTAATACCATTACAACCAATATGAATTTAAGAAGTAAAGAATTTGCCATGCTAAAAAGTATTGGTATGACGAAGAAAGAATTCAATCGTATGATTCGTTTAGAAAGTATCTTCTATGGTTTTAAATCATTAATGATTGGTATTCCTCTAGGTGTTATTGGTTCATATTTGATTTACTTAAGTACCAGATCAGGTATTGAAATGACTTACGAACTTCCTATAAAAGCCATTCTTCTTGCCATTTTGTTTGTCAGTATTATGATTGGACTCATTATGAAATACTCTTTAAGTAAAATGAATAAACAAAATATTATTGAAACTATCCGGAATGATAATATATAGAAAAAGCATTTTTATAAGAAAATGTTTTTTCACATTGTGGTATACTAAGAAAAGTGAGGGTTTATGAAAACAATATTGCTCATTGAAGACAATGAAGAAATTATAAAAGGACTGGATTATTTGTTTATGCAAAATGAATTTTTGCTTTTAACGGCGAAGACTTATGCTTTAGCCAAAAAAATGATTTTGGCAAATAAGTATGACTTAATTTTATTAGATGTGATGCTTCCAGATGGAGATGGTTTTTCCCTTTATAAAGAAATGAAAGAAAATATTCAAGTTCCGGTGATTTTTTTAACAGCGAAAGACTTAGAAGATGATATCGTTTGTGGTTTTGAACTTGGGGCTGCCGATTATATCGTAAAACCTTTTCACAATCGAGAACTTCTTTTTCGCATTTCTAACGCTCTAAATCACAGTAAAACTTTAGAAAAAGTAGTACAAATAGAAGACATTACTATCTATTTAGAAAGCATGAAAGTTTTAAAAGGCAAAACGGAAATTCTTTTGACGGCTTTAGAATATAAAATTTTATTTTTACTCATAAAAAACCGAGGACGCATCGTTCCTAGAGAAACTCTTATGAGACTCATTTGGGAAGAAAATGAACATTTTGTGAATGATAATACTTTGACAGTCTATATTAAAAGAATAAGAGAGAAGTTAGGAATTTCTTGTATAAAAACCATTAAAGGATTAGGATATAAAGTGGATGTTTATGAAAAATGAAAGAATAAAATTAATGAGTATTGGCTGCTTATTTTGTTTGGTTTTTAGTTTATTTGGATTTCTTTTAACAAGACATGAATATAACCACTATAAAGAAAGTGTCAATCATTATCTTTATGGTTTGATTACTGTATTACAAGAACGTTATCCCAATTTATCAGAACAAGAAATCGTTTCTTTATTGAATCAAACGGGAAAATCCTCTATACCAAAGAATTTAAAAAAATATGGTCTTAATGAAGATTCTACCTTACTACTTTCGATGGAAAACGAATATAAAACCCATCAAACGCTCATTTTAGGTTTTACTTTTTTTATCACATTAACGTTTTTTGTCTTCTTTTTTTGGTATTTTTATCGCAAAGAAAAGGCTTTAAAAGAACTTACCAATTACATGCAAGAGTTAAATCAAAGAAATTATCAGTTAGGTATTGAATTAAATGGCGAAGGAGAAATCTCTTTACTTCGAAATGAAATTTATAAAACCACTATCATGCTTCGTGAAGAAAGTGAACTATTAAAAAAGGATAAAGAAATTTTAAAAGATTCCATTGCAGAGATATCTCACCAATTAAAAACACCACTTACTTCGATATTAATTTTACTGGATAATATTTTAGATAATCCAAAAATGAAAGAAGATACCAAAAGAGATTTTATTCACGATGCCTACACTCAAGTAGAAAACATACATTTTTTAATTGTTTCTCTTTTAAAAACGGCTAGACTTGATGCCGATGTCGTAAACTTTAAGCAAGAAGATATTTCGGTTGCTAAAATGCTTCAGATGGTTTTAGAAAATTTAAATGCCTTAGCAAACCAAAAGAAGATAGAGTTTAAAGTGGAATGCTCAGAAGAATCTTTTTTTAAAGGTGATTTTCACTGGGAAGTGGAAGCCTTCACCAATTTAATAAAAAATGCGATTGAGTATTCTCATGAACTTGGAACCATTTCCATTTTTGTTGAAGATAATTCTTTATATACGAAAATTAAAATTATAGATGAAGGCAAAGGCATGAATAAGAAAGATATTGAAAATATTTTTAAACGTTTTTATAAAGGAGAAAATAGTCATAGTGATAGTGCAGGAATTGGCTTATTTTTAGCCAAGAAAATTATTGAAAAAGATAAAGGAATTATTACAGTTACAAGTGAACTTGATAAAGGAACAACCTTTGAAATAAAATATTTGAAAGTAAATTAAAGGCTAAGTAAAGCCTTTTTTTGATGTCTTGAAAATTATGGTGTCTTATAGTAGGATTAGATTAAGATATGGAGGAGAAAGAGAAATGAAAAGTTTCAAAAAGAACCTCCCAACCAAGGCAAATAGTCGTCTGGGGGGGGGGTCTATTAAATAATAGAAAACCAGAGGAC
>CANRJW010000046.1 GCA_947631035.1 uncultured Bacilli bacterium | reverse complement strand
GACCTCTAGCTCAGTTGGTTAGAGCATCCGGCTCATAACCGGGCGGTCGTAGGTTCGAGTCCTACGAGGTCCACCATTTTAGAATGCGGGTATGGCGGAATTGGTAGACGCACTAGACTTAGGATCTAGCGGAGCAATCCATGGGGGTTCAAGTCCCTTTACCCGCACCAGATTGATTATTACTCGGGCTTTTATAGTTCGAGTTTTAATATGCTTTAATATGTGCTATAATTTTTATGGGTTTGAGGGAGTTTTAGATTATTATGAGTAATATTGAAAAAATTAAAGAAATATTAAAAAAAGAATATAATGAAAATTGTACAAAAATTTCTGAATTAAGTGAAAAAATCCGAATAATTGAAAAGAATGATTTTGAAACAAAATCAACTATTGCTTTGTTATTTTCAATGCTATCATGGTTGGCTATTACATTTTTATTACCTACAATAATAAAAACTGGTATTATACCTATTAATTTAATTTCACCATTATCCGTTGTTGTTCCTGCTTTCATAGGAATAACAGGAGAGACACTATTAACAAAAAAATCAAATGCAAAGAAGGAAATAAAAGCTCTTTCAAAGTCTAAATCACAAAAAGAAATAATTGCGGAATTAACAAGATATGAAATTGAAAGGGAAAAATTAACAAGTTTAAATAAAGTATTAGAAAAGGCATATGACAATTTAGAGTCAAAACAAAATTCATTTAATTTGCTATCTAATGAATATAACATAGTTGAAAAAGAAAGTGATAGTAAATCTGTAGAAGAACTAAATCTAAATATTGAAAAAATTACTGAAATTTTAGACCAAAAGAAAAAGAAAATAGATATTATTACTACAAAAAGTGTTTTACAAGAAAAATTTTGGAGAATTAGAGATAGAGTTCAAAAAGTTATAGATATTATTACGATTTTTATGCTTGGTGGTTCAGGATTTATGATGGTCTATGATATGCCTATTATTGCGATAAATAACCTTGGAAATAATATTCAACTACAAACTAGCATATTAGGTATACTGGCACCATTTGGAATTGGTGGATTAGTTTGCGGAGGTTATTCTTTAAAAAGAATAAAGGATTGTATTTATGCTTTTAGAAATGTTAATAAAGAATTAGGACAAGAAGCATTAAGTGAAGAAATAAAAAGAAAAACATACAATAATGATATAGAACGTTTTGATATTGAATTAGAAAATCTTATAAATGATGCTTGTATGATAAAATTACAATTAGAATCCGAAAGACAAAAATTAGATAATGCCTCCCAAATATCTCAAACAAAATCAGTTTATGACGAATTAGTTCATGATAAAGAAACATTTATTGGAGAAGAACCACAATTAAATGAGCAATTGTTAGAATCACCACTTATGCAAGAAGTACAAGGCCCAAGATTAGTAAAAACTAAGACTTCTCAAAATGGTAAAAGTAGCAATTAAATTATTTCTACTTTTTTAATTTTTGATTAAAATGTGTTTAGTGAGTGATATTTATATCATTTTAAAATGTGCAAGCGTATCATTGTTAAAAGGAAAGTTAAAGAATTTTATAATTCCATTACACAGGAACAAATAGACAAAATTCATTCAAAAGGCAAATTAACCCCATTAGAAGCAGTGCAACACTGGGAAGCGTTTGATTTATGTATTGAAGGAAGCAAAACAATTTTTTTAAAGAGCAGATGTGAGTATTTTAACCATAATTGTCATGAATGTTTTAATGGAAACTGCTTCGCATCAATTAGAATATGATAAAATTAATTTTTCATTAGATAATTCTATAAGTAAAGAAAAAGAGATTACTAAAAAACTTAGTTTGTAATTCAAGATTAAAAATTTTTGATAACAAACGTATATAATTGTTCTAAAGAAGTGTCAGAAATTTTTTTTGCTAAATTTTTAGAAAGCGTATTTTGTAAATTTTTATTTTCTAGAAGCATAAGAGTTGTTGCAACAATTCTTTTTTTATTGGTTTCGAGTAAAGATAAATGATTCTCTCTAAAATATTTGGCATTATAGGTTTCAACACCTGGGATAGGGTATATATGAATAAATGGTTTTCTTGCTACAGAAATTTCCGTTGTGGTAAGTCCTCCGGGTTTTGTTAAGATAACATCACTTACAAAGATATATTCTGTTACATTAGAGATATAACCGAGTATTTTTAAACGATTATCTTTTATAGTACCTAATTTTTGATAGAGTTTTTCATTATGCCCACAAACAACAATGACTCCTGTATTTGAATCTATTTTTTTTAACAATTCCTTACATAATTTGGTAATGGGTCCAAACCCCATAGAACCACTCATGACTAAAATATTTTTGGGAAAATGAATTTCTAATTTGGTCAGAAGTTCGTTTTTTTGAAATGTTGTTTTTTCTACTGGTATCCCAAAAGGTAATAATTTTTCTTTCCTTATACCCATTTTTAAGTAATCACTTTCTAAATCTTGATTAGGAATCACATAATAATCAGCATCTATTTCATTGGTAAAAGGAATACATTTATAATCCGTAGCAACAGAAAGAAAAGGAATTTTTTGTTCTTTTTTCAAAGCCGTAAGGGCAAGAGCAGGGTATAAATGGGTACAAATACATAAATCGTATCCTTCTTTAATTATTTTCTCTTTTAATTTGTCTTTTCCATATTTATTTAGTAAATAAACGGGAGAAGTCAAATTGGTTTTATTGTAGAATTCTCCTAATTTATAAATTCCTTCAAACATTTTGCCATTTCCAAGTAAAGATTTGTAATAAAATTGTTCGACAATCCTTTTCTTTTTCTCATCAAATAGGGCAAGATAGTCTTGAAAAACGGCTTCTATATGATGTTCGTTTAAATAATGGACAATGTTTTTGGCAGCACTATTATGACCGCCACCGGTTGAACAACTAAGAACTAAAACTTTCATTGGGCATCACTCTTTATTCTTTCTAAATGACTATACATATTATCTAAATAGTCAAAACCAAAATGGGTATCTAAAAAAACTTCATATTGATTTTGAGGAGGTATTCCTTTTAAATTTTGTTTTACTCTTATAAAAGCACTGATTGTGAGTAGAGTATCCAAAATTAAAAAAACAGTGAAAAGAATCATACCTATTTTTCCCCATTTATTATGAAGTTTTTGATTGATTTTATAAAAAAGCGGATAGATTCCTTTAATCCAGAAAATTCCTAAGAATCCCCAAAATAGACTGTAAAGTAGACAAACACGACCATTGATATTGAAAGGAACATTAGAGTAATCCCAAGCACAAAATCCCATAACAAGTTCCATACCAAAACTCATAAAGTATTCTAGAATGGTGCCACTTAGAAAGGAAAGAAAAAAGATAGAAAGAAGATTTTTCTTTTCAAAACGATACAATAGGAGAGTAAGAAGAGCCCCACCAAAACCATAAGCAAGACAAAAAGGACCTAATACTAAAGAAGAATGATTGACAAAGATTCCTTTACGAATATAGAGAAATAAAAATTCGATTAGCCAACCTAAAACGGAACTAATAACAAAGATATAAAATAAATCTTGAATACTTAACTTCTTATTCATACTATCACTTCTTATATTATAACAAATGCAATGTGAAAAGAAAATGACTCGTTTTTTAGAAAAGTGCTTTATTTTTCTTTATTGTAAGTATTTAAAATATCTCTTGCGGCAATTAAACCAGTCGCTGCTGCTGTTACAATATTTCCAGCTTTTCCAGCGCCATCTCCTATAAAATAAATAGGGTGGTTCTTGAGTTTCATATGATTGTCTGTTTCAATTTCATTACTAAAGAATTTAATTTCTGGTCCATAAAGTAGGGTTTCCCCATTACTGACACCAGGGATAATTTGATTTAAAATATCAAGTCCTTCAATAATATTTTTAATAATGCGATGGGGTAAAACGAGAGCCAAATCTCCTGCCACAACATCTTTTAAAGTCGGCTCGATAAATCCTTTTTTAATGCGCTCCATATTGCTTCTTCTTCCCATTCTTAAATCTCTTAGAGTTTGCACAATTGGTTTACCAGCCCCTAAAGTATTAGCAATTTTAGCAATACATTCCCCGTATTCTCTCGTATTCGTTACAGGCTCCGTTAAATTGACTTTGGAAATAAACGCAAAATTGGAATTTTTCGATTTCGTTTCTTTTAAGGCGTGCCCATTCACACAAATATAACCATTATAGTTTTCTTTAGTGACAAAGCCACCGGGATTGGTACAAAAGGTACGTATTTCGTCATTATAAGTATTCGTTTTAATAAAGATAGTAGGGTCATAAATAACATCGGTAATCTTAGAAAGAATTTCTTTTCTTACCTCAACCCTTACACCAATTTCAATACTTTGCGATGTATAGGGAATTTCATATTTATCCGCTAGTTCTTGAACCCATTTCGCCCCAGTTCTTCCGGGAGCAATAATCACATATTTGGTTTTTACTTCCTTAGTTTTACCTTCCTTTTTTAAAAGAACCCGACAAGCTTCCTTTTCTTCAATGACATCTAAAACTTCGGTATTTTCATACATTTCAATTTGTTTTTCTTTTAAATATTTTGTGAAATTTTCAATATAAGTAGGGAGCTTATCGCTTCCTAAATGCTTTTGCTTAATAATTAATAAACTTGCTCCCACACGGGCAATTTTTTCTTCTAATGCATTTGCTTCGTCCATGTTTTTCGGATAAACTTCAGCATCCATACCAAATTGATTAAAGATAGCTTCCGTATCGTCGATAATTTGATAAGCTTCACTTTGTTCTAGATACTTAAATAAATCGGATTTTCCTAGTTTAGGAATAAAGTTTAATTTGCCATCGGAGAAGGTTCCCGCCCCACCAAAACCGGATAGAATAGCACAAGGTTGACAATTTTGACAATGTCCGGTCATTTTCATTGGACACTTTCTTATTTCAGCAAATCTTCCTTTATCAATCAGAAGCACTTTTAAATTTTTATTCTTTTCTATTAATTCATAAGTAGCAAATAAACCGGCAGGACCCGCTCCTACAATCACTACATCATACATACATATTCTCCTTCATAAAACCAAAAAAAAGAAAACAATTATTTCGTTTTTTTCGTTTTCTTTTCTTTTTTTCCTTTTAATTCATCACGTATTTCTTTTAAAATGGATAATTCGGTTTCAACAACGGCTTCTTGTTTTACTTCTTCTTTTTTATGGTGTCCTAGTTTTGATAATTCGTTCACAAATTTAACAAATAGGAAAACACAAAAGGCAACGATTAGAAAATCAATAACATTTTGAATAAAAGCACCATACATAATATGAGCATTTCCAAGAGTAATGGATAAACCACTAAAATTGACTCCACCTAAAATCATTCCAATAATAGGCATTAAAATATCATCAACTAAACTTGAAACAATAGTACTAAAAGCACCTCCGATAATAACACCGACTGCTAAGTCTACCACATTTCCACGTGATATAAATTCTTTAAATTCCTTAATCATAAAACTTTCCTCCGTTAATGATTATAGCATAATAGAAGTTTATTTGCTATAATAGTTTTTGAAAGGAAGTTGGGAGTTTTTTATGAATACAAAATATGTCATAATGGAAAATCGTGCTTATGTTTTTAATGATGAAAGAAGAACGATTAAAAAGCCACTGACAGACAATTTAGAAGAAATTTTAAAACAAGAAAATAAAATTGAACTAATAGAGGGAGAAATTAAGAAAAATAAAGAGGAAAATAGGAAAGCCATTAAAGAATTAGAAAGTGATAAAAAAATGATTCTTTGGGGATTCCCTTGTATTTTGCTTGCTGGTTTACTTTTGGCTGGGGGATTAAATATTAGAGGAAATAACCCTTTAATTTTGGCAACTTGGAATTTAAAAGAAGTTCTTTTTCATTTTGGAGCCTTTGCCTGTGGCTTAATGGGATTTTGTTGGTCTTTAGATGGAGTAGTCAATTATCGAAACAGTAAAAGAAAAATAGCCAGAAACCAAATGCAAAACTTTTTTTTAGAAAAAAACTTAGAAACAGAAAAGAATTATTTAAAAGAATTAGAAGAATTGGCTGTAAAGGTAGAGCAAGAAGAATTTTCTAATTTAATTGATATTGACAATAAACTTTTAAAAGAAAAGTTAAAAGAGTATAAAGAAAAACTAAATTTTTATCAAAAAAGAACTAAGAAGTTTTATCACAAACCTATGGGAGAAAATTTTAAAACCGAGATGTATCGAAATGGCATCGATGCTGAAATATTTGAAGAGTACGTTGCCTCTCAAAAAAGAAGTTTAAAGAGGTGATAAAGTGATTTTAGCCATTGTGGGTCCAACGGGAGTTGGTAAAACAAAATTAAGTATATTTTTAGCTAAACATTATAACGGTGAAATTATCAATGCCGATTCGATGCAAATTTATGAAGGACTTGATATTGGCACCGCTAAAGTAACGAAAGAGGAAATGGAAGATGTGCCTCATCACTTGTTAAGCATTAAAAAAGTTTGGGAAGAGTATACGGTTTATGATTATCAGAAAGATGCCCGAAAAAAAATTGCGGAAATAAAATCCCGTGGAAAAGTTCCTATTTTTGTTGGAGGAACAGGTTTATACTTAAAAGCAGCTTTGTACGATTATCAATTTGTTGAAGAAAAAAACAAAAAAAATTATGATTCGTTAACCAATGAAGAGCTAATAGAAAAAATAGAAGCCTATCATAAAGATTTATCTTATGATAAAAAGAATCGTAAACGTTTAGTACGAATTTTAGAAAAGTTAGAAAACGGGGAAGAATTTACCCAACATAAAAATGACTTATTATATAAAGATACTTTGTTTATTGGGCTTACCACCGACCGAAATACTTTATATGAAAAAATTAATGAACGCTTTTTAAAAATGGTCAATCCTTTAGTAGAAGAAATAAAACCTTTTTATGATGCCCATTTAAAAACGAAACCTTTAATGACAGGGATTGGGTATAAAGAATTTTATCCTTATTTTGATGGAGAAAAAACATTAGAAGAAGTCATTTTAGAATGTCAAAAGAATTCTCGAAAATATGCCAAAAGACAATACACTTGGTTTAAAAATCAAATGGAGATAGAATGGTTTACGGTGCATTATGAAAATTTTAATAAGACCATAGAAGAAGTTGAACACTATATTGATACGCATAAAAAAAATAATGTTTGAATTGAAGCATTATTTTTTTAGTTCTGGATAAATTCTTTGACTAAACAAATGGTCTTTAATCACCACTTCACCTTTATCTTTTTCTTCTAATTCTTCACTAGTCGCTAAAAAGTACGTATTTTCTAAATAATCGGTACGTTCACTTTCGGATTTGGAAGTATCGACCGGGTCGTCCCAAGTTAAATCAAGATGTAACCATTTTCCATCTAAGAATACAGCATTCCAAATATGTCCTTGGGTATCGTCACTAATAAATTTTGTCGCCACTTTAAAATTTTTAACACCAAATCTCTCTAAAAAGAGTGCCATCGCATCGGTATATCCACTACAAGTGGCATAACCATATAAAAGAGGTCCAGTTGCTTTACTATTATCGCTGGGATATTTTTCATTTGTATCGTATTTTGTATGATTAATAATATAATCATGAATCGTTTTTATTTTTTCGCGTAGTGTCATTTTGTCCGTAATATTTTTTTCTATGATTTCGTCTACTTTTTCATTTAATTGCTTTTTTTCTTCTTCTGTATATAAATAATGTACTTTTATATTAATTTCCCCTGATTCATAAATTTCGGTCGTGGTGGGAAGATTAGGGTCGTCTGAAAAACTATTAAAAGGATGGACAAAATTGCTAATATAGGATAAAGTCTCTGGATTATTACTTATTTCTGTAACATCCTTTGTACAATCTTTATATTCACTTGGACAATAAAATGTAAAATTTTCATAGCCATTATTTAATATTGTATAATAAATATTTAATAAATCATTATAACTTAAAGGAACAAAATCACGAGTATTTTGTACATAAAGAAAATCGTCCTCTTTGTGATAGGCATTTCCTTCAGGAAGATGAATTTCTGGATTTTTTTCTAAAGTGGTAGCAATATAGTTAGCTATTGTGTTGACATTTAGGAAAACAAAACCAATGGCTACTAAGCAAAAGAATGGAACTATGCAATTTTTTATTATTTTCATGGTATCACCAAACTTATTTTAACATTAAAAAATGAAGCTCTCAAGGATAGATTACTTCATTTCTTTAATTTTATTTGCTAATCTAGATTTTTCTCTCGCTGCTGTATTTGATTTAACAAAACCTTTACTTACAGCATGATCGATATTTTTCTTTACTTCATTATAAAGAGAAGTTGCTGTTTCTTTATCGCCAGCTTTGATTGCAATATCCGTATTTTTAATCAAATTTTTAACTTTTGCTTTTAGTTCATGGTTATTTTCTGTTTTTTTCGCAATAACTTTTACTGCTTTTTTAGAACTTTTAATATTAGGCATAAAAATCTCCTTTCCTAAACTCATTAACAATTCTATCAAATGTAGGGGACTTTTGCAAGCATTTACTTCAATTCCTTCAATTCTATGTTGTGCAATTATAATACAAATGTGACAGTTATTCCAATTTACCATCAAAATTTCAGGAACCGATAATGTGATAATAAGGCAGAGGCTCAGCAGCGAGTAGCAAAGCTACAATCTGCCTGAGGCACAAAAGCCTAT
>CANRJW010000045.1 GCA_947631035.1 uncultured Bacilli bacterium | reverse complement strand
AAAGCAAAGATAATTTAGCAATAGAAGTAAAATTTGGACTAGACAATACGACAGATAAAGGGACAATAGATGGAGAACCAACTTGTGCAACGCCTATGATAAACGAAGTACAAGGAGCATCAGGAAGCAATGGGAACTGTCATTATGAAGATTGGATGACACATCCTGCCTTTCTAGCTTTTGATACACCAGGTTTCTGGGTAGGAAAATTTGAAACAAGTAGTAATGGTGGCAAAATACAAATTAAACCAAGTGCCAATAGTGTGGGAAAGATTACAGTAGGAAATGCTTTTAAAAATTCCAAAGCTTATCAACTAGACTTACAAAGTCACATGATGAAAAATACGGAATGGGGAGCGGTTGCCTATTTAACCCAAAGTATTTATGGAAGATGTGACGAAGAAAAATGTATAGAAATTGCAATTAATGGATATAATGGTTTAAAAACTGGCTATACAAATACTACACCTTATGGAGGAAGTAATGACCAATTAGCAAGTACCACAGGAAATTATAGTGGCATTTATGATATGAGTGGTGGCACATGGGAACTGATGGCGAGTGTTATGTTAAGTAACGATGAAACAACAAAAATGTATAGTTCTAGTGGATTAAATGATGATGATTTCGACGACCCGAGATATTTCGATGTATATTCCTATCATACAGACCAAACTAGATGGGATAGAAGAATCTTAGGAGATGCTACAGGAGAAGTTGGACCTTTTGTTTTTAATAGTATTTATATAAGTTCAATGTGGGGAGATTCTGCTAGATTTGTTGACTCAACCTACCCTTGGTTTGCACGTGGTTGTAGCTACGACGGTAACTCGATTGCTGGTGTGTTTGCATTTCATCGTGGCAATGGTAGTGCGAGTACCGGTGGTGGATATGGTTTTCGCATTGTCCTAGCCGTCCAATAATAAAATAAGAAAGTAGTTTAATAGCAATTTTTGGATAGATTTGATACAATAGATTTGGTGAAGAAGTTGGATCCTTTAGTAAAAGAAATATTAGAAAAAATAAATAATCGTCGATATGAAGCTTATTTAGTTGGAGGATTTGTTAGAGATTATTTACTTCATAAAACAACTTATGATTATGATATCTGTACCAATGCTCCAGCTAAAGAGTTGTTTTTGTTATTTCATAAAAAAATAAACTCTTATGGTTCTTTTCGCATCAAAGAAAAGAATATAACAATTGATATTACAATTTATAGAGAAGAAAAAGAATATCATAATAGAAAACCTATGATAAAACCAATCAACTCTTTATTGAGTGATTTATTACGTCGAGATTTTACTATTAATACGATTTGTATGGATAAAGAGGGGCAAATAATTGATTTATTTAATGGACAAAAGGATTTAAAAGAAAAAAGAATAAGAATGGTAGGGGACCCAACTTTAAAAATGCAAGAAGATCCTTTACGTATTTTAAGAGCCATTCGTTTTTTTACTACTTTAGATTTTACTTTCGATTCTAAGTTAGAAAAAATATTGATTGAAAATAAAAATTTACTAAAAAATTTAAGTACCTATCGAATAAAACAAGAGCTATCCAAAATATTAAGTTCTCCTTATTATAAAAAAGGACTTAACTTTTTAAAAGAAAATCACTTTGACATTCTATTGGGAATTTCCTATCAAGAGGTTGTCTATACAAAAGAAACTTTAGGGATGTGGGCGCAAATAAAATTTTTAAAAGAATTTCCCTTTACAAAAAAAGAAAAAGAGAATATAGTAAAAATACAGGAAATTTTAAAAATAAAGAAGATTTCAAAAGAAGTTTTGTATCAGTATGGTTTATCTCTTTCTTTAATTGCGGGAGAAATTTTGCAAGTAGAGAAAAAAACAATTGTAGATCTTTATAACGCAATGCCCATCCATTCTAAAAAAGATTTACAAATTGATTTTTCAGAAATTCAACACTATTTTCCTGATTCTTCTAAAATAAAAGAAATAGAAAAACAATTAATTCAAGAAGTATTAAAAGGCACTATCCAAAACACTAAAGAAGAATTACAAAATTATTTGAAGAATCTTAGTACGAGGTGATTTTCGTGAATGCAACATTAATGAAAGAAAAAAATTTAGTTCTTCCTACTTTTTTAATTCCTATTTTAAAGAACCATCAGTTGAATTTAGTGGAAAGTTTAGTTTTTCTATATTTTTGGAACAATCAAGAAGAAACTTTGGATGTTTTAAAAATGAGTAAGACTCTTAAATTAAAAGAAGAAGAGGTGCTAAATGCGTTTAATAATTTAATGAGTAAAAAATTATTAACATTAAAAACAACAAAAGATGATTTAGGAAAAAGAATTGAGATAGTTGATTTAACTCTTGCTGTAGATGAAGTAAATAGCGAATATCAAGATAAGGAAAAACAACAAGAAGAAACGGAAATTTATAGTATATTTGAACATGAATTTGCGAGAACAATTTCTCCAATGGAATATGAAATTATTCATGCATGGCTGGAGAAAGGTTTTAGTGAAGAACTAATTTTAGGGGCTTTAAAAGAAGCTATTTATAATGGAGTAACCAGTTTAAGATATATTGATAAAATTTTATATGAGTGGCAAAAAAAAGGATATAAATCAATGAAAGATGTACAATCCATCCGTTCGAATACAAAATTAGAAGAAACTAAAGAATTGTTTGATTATAATTGGTTAGAAGATAATGAAGAATAAAATAATTGCCTATTTAGATTTGTTGTATCCAACCGCCAAATGTGAATTGGAATATCATAAAGATTATGAACTTTTAATTGCCACCGTATTAAGTGCTCAGTGTACGGATAAAAGAGTAAACATGGTTACCAAAAAATTATTTAGTACCTATGATATTTTTTCTTTAAAAGATGCTTCTTTAAAAGAAATTGAAGCGATTATAAAACCTTGTGGAACTTTTACTAGAAAAGCCTATTACATTAAAACAATAGCAGAGAAGTTGGTTATGGATTATCAAGGTCATGTTCCTAACAATCGTAATTACTTAGAAAAATTACCAGGTGTAGGAAGAAAGACTTGTAATGTGGTTTTAGCCAATATTTTTGGCGTTCCTACTATTGCAGTAGACACACATGTGAATCGCGTTTCTAAGCGTTTAGGACTTGCCGAAGAACAAGACGATGTTACAGTAGTAGAACAAAAATTAATGAAGTATTTTCCTAAAAACAAATGGAGTCGTTTGCATCACCAAATGGTTTTATTTGGTAGGTATCAATGTAAAAGTGTGCATCCTTTATGTACAAATTGTGAATTGCAAAAATATTGTAAGTATTACAAGGAAAATAAAAAAAATTGATAGTTTGGTTTCTATCAATTTTTAATTGGTTTCTGGTTCTGGATTTTCAGGAGTTTCGGGATTTTCCGGAGTAGGCTCCACGTTTTCATTTGAATCTGTGGAAGGAGTAGTAGGTGGAGGTGTTGGTAAATCTCCTAAATTGGCTATGATGGATAAACCATCACTCATGTTATCCTTAAAGATACTATAAGCGGATTTAATAACAAATTCATATAGACCTGCACTAGATGCAACATAAGTGAATGTTGTTTGATTGGTATATCCTAAACTTATCAGCGTACCATCCGCATTTTTTAAATAGATTTGGTAACCAATGTCACCAATTTTTTTATCGTTATAACTTATTCTTTCTTTATAATATTTTTTAGGTTCTAAATAGTAGTTTTCGTTAAAGTAATTTTGTAAGGCATTTTCATTAATCGCATCTGGTGTTCCAATTCCGTTCCATGTAAGCGTAACAGAAGAACCATTAACTAAGGAGTTCCCGTTCGAGGGAGAATCCAATTTTTCAAAACGATTGGAAACCGTCGTAGGTTCTGTACCTGACTTAAATAAAGCCTTAGTACGAAGAGAATTCGGAGTTGCATCACTTGCTAATTGAACGGGATAGGTTTCTTTTTCAATTTCGACTTCCACTACACCGCTTGGTTTCGTGAATTTAGAATTCTTTTTTAACACTCGATTGGCAACCGCCACCATCATTTTACGTCTGATTTGACCATCACTCATAGTTAGGTATCCTTCTCTTAAATCTTCATAACCAACCCATAAAGCAATCGAATAATCTGTTGTATAAACAATGTTCCAATGGTTTGGTGTTGCATTTTGAGAAATACCAAGAGATTTTGCATCACTATCTGAGATATTGGTTGTTCCACCTTTCGCCGCAAATTCAGTACCACTGACACTAATATTTCCAGCAACATTTTGTTTGCCACCTTCGACTAAAACAGAGGTAATCATATAAGCTGTTTCTTCACTCATAACACGAGTTTTAGTAAATTTATATTCATAAGTTTTTTCATTCTCTAAGTAAACAATTTTAGTAAAACTATATGGTTCAATATAGTAGCCACCCCGACCAAAAGCCGCATAGGCAGCACTCAATTCAAGAGGGCTTGCTCCTGGGTCAAATCCACCAATACTAGCTGGTTCGTATAAAACGTCTCCGTAATCAATTCCTAAACTATGAGCAAAATCTTGTTTTTGTTCTAGAGTTGTTCTTTGGAAAGCTTGAAGGGCAGGGATATTTCTTGAATCCACTAGGGCATCTTCTAAAGTAATTAATCCTTTATATTTACCATCATAATTATGAATCGCCGTTCCATTCGAATACGTATAAGGTTCATCAATGAATAATTCTTTGGTTGATACATTGTTGTATTCAATTAAAGGTCCGTAATCGAATATAATTTTGGCTGTTGAACCAGGTTGTCTTTTAATTAAAGCTTGATTATAACTTTCATAAACATAATTACGTCCAGGCCCTAAAGCAAGTATAGAACCATCTTCGGTAGAAGTGATGGCCATTCCGTTTTGAATCTTATCGTCTTTATAAGTATAAATTTCTCCCGTTTCTAGTTGGGTAACAACATCTTGAATGCTACGGTCAAGCGTTGTATAAATCTCCATTGGAACTTGTTTTGGATCGTCTCCAGTTCGATTTTTAACATCTTGAACAACGTAATCAATGAAAGCTTGCAATCCTTTATCATCCGTATTTTGCTCTTGCGTTTGGGCTTTTAATAAGGAAGTAACAGGAATACTACCTGCAATTTCAGCTTCTTCTTCACTAATATAACCATGACGAACCATTAAAGTAAGAACAGTTTTTCTTCTTCTTTCAGCAGCATCTGGATTACGATAAGGGTTATAGGCACCAGGTGCTTGGAACATACCGGCAAGTAGAGAAGCTTCCGATAAAGATAAATCTTTTACAGACTTACCAAAGAACTCTTGACTTGCTTGTTCTACTCCATAAATATTTCCATAGTTGTTATTTCTTCCAACTCCTAGTTCTTGACTATTGACATAAAATTCAATAATTTCTTCTTTGGTATAAGATTTCTCAATTTTAAATACTGCCATATAAACGTCACTAAACTTACGAATAATTCCTTTAATACCAGAATCTTCTCGACCATTGTAAAAGTTTTTAGCTAATTGCATCGTTAAGGTTGAAGCTCCACCAGCATCCTTTTGTCCAAGTAATTGACCAATACTTGCTTTTAAAAATCTTGCTGCATCTACACCATTGTGTTGAAAGAATCGCGAATCTTCTGTAGCAACTAAAGCATCAATTAAAACTTGGGGTAGTTCATTATAAGAAACCAAAACCCGATTTTCTTTATCTGTTCCATATCCTAAACGAACAATTTCATTACCATTTCGGTCATAAAGTACACTAGCTTCTTTACTATAAAGTTTATTTGTTGTAAAAGCAGGAGCGGTGATAACAATATAAGCAAAGAAAACAATGATAAGGATTAAAACCCCAATACCTCCCATCATAAGAAGGGATAATATCCATTTTTTATCTTTCTTTTTTGTTTTTTCCTTTTCTATACCTTGTGGCTTTCTTCTTTTTAATTTTAGTTTTTTCATTCTACTTCCTCCTCAAAATAAATTTGATCGACAATATCTAAATAATTAAGAATTGGATTATAACTATACTTAATCATATACCCTTTTTCTTTTATAAATGCATAAGGAATACTTTTACGCTCATGCGTATTTAAAAAATCAATAAAATCATTTCCTTTTAAAAGATAAACAATCGCATTAATTTTAATGATTAAAAAGACAATTCCTTTATGTTCTAAAACTTTTTTTAGATGTTCTATTTGATGTTTATGAATATTAGCAAGAGGAAAAGAAGTTCTATTTTCTGTTACTTTTGCTTCATATTCAATATATTTTCCACGATATAATCCATTATAATCGAGGGTAGAGGGTTCTTTAAAAAAACCTCTTTCAATGACTTTTCCTTTAGGAGAATAACGAACATCTGCTACCCCAATCGGTGTTGGCTTTTTATAAATTAAAGCCCGATTGGTTTCTAAATAATAGGCATTACTATCATTTAGTTCACTTTCTAAATCCATCCCACGATTTTTATAGGTTAAGGGGTTTTGATATGTTTTTTTTAAATTGTTTGGATAATTCATTAAACCACCTTAAACTAAGTATACACTATTTTTAAGTTTTTTACTAGGTCTACTATATAAGGAAAAGAAAATTTGACAAAAACTTTTGGCTTTTTTTGTCGAAACTCTTTTTTTATGAGCCATTTTAAGATACAGTAGAAATGGTGATAAAATGTTTCAATTAGAATATTTTTTAGAAGAAATGTTAGAAAAAGTAAAAAGATGTGAAAGAATTTTAAACAACGAATGCATCAAAAAGGACATTACAACAAAAAAATAATTTTACATATATTATCTATAGATTTACATACACTAGACAATCGGTTACTCCTTGACAATATACGACAACTTCTTATATAATGAGTAGGTAAGAAGGTGGTAAATATGGATAATGAAAAAATCATGTTAACAGCTCAAGATATTTTTGAAAAAGATTTTAAAATTGATGCTAGAGGATATCGTCCTCAAGAGGTCGACAAATTTTTAGATATGATTATTGCTGATTATACAGAATTTACAACCATTATTAAAAGACAGGAGAAAGAAATTCAAACTTTAACGAATGATAATATGAAGTTAAAGCAAGAATATAGTAAACTTCGTAGTCGTTTAGAAGTAGCAGAAGAAAACGAAAATAATGGAAGCAATACAACTGTCAATAATGTTGATTTATTAAGAAGAATTAGTCAACTTGAAAAAGCTGTATTTGGAAGAAATGAATAAAAAATAGGCAAATGCTGCATTATGTTAATGTAGAGGAAAGTCCATGCTCACACAATCTGGGATGATTGTAGTGTTCGCGCTTAAGGAAAAAATAACTTAAGGTAGAGAAATCGAACGGCGAAGAAATAACCTCAAATGGTTAAAGTATTCATAAAGTGCCAAAGAGACGAGTTGGTTTGGAAACAAACCAAGTGGAACGTGGTAAACCCCGCGAGTGAGAAACCCAAATTTGGTAGGGGAACTTCTAATTTGGAATCAAGAACAAAGAAGAAGACCTAAAAAAGGTAGATAAATATTTGCCCCATTGCTTTAGGCAATGTACAGAACATGGCTTATTTGGTTTATTTATTTTTTTTTACAAAAAAGGAGTGGAAAAATCTTGAACGAAATTGGTGAGCTCTTTAGAGTAACACGAGAAGAAGCTGGTGTTTCTATTGCGGAAGCCAGTAAAGATTTAGATATAAAAGAAGTTATTTTAGAAAATATAGAAGAAGGAAATATTGGTTGTTTTAAAGATATCTTTGTTTTAAAAGATTATATTTATAATTATGCAAAATATTTAGGAATTGATAGTAGTAAAATTATTGATGAGTTTAATGAATATATGTTTGAATATACTTCTAAAATTCCTTTAAAAGAAATTGAAAAGAAAATTGAAGAACAAAATAGTGAAAAGGAAAAAAATGTGGTTGCATCTCCTTATACAAAAGAAAGCAAAAAATATAATAAAAGTATGTATGTTCTTTTATATACAGCGATTATTCTCTTTGTTTTAATTGTTGTGATATGGAGTATTAGACAAGTAACCATTGCAAAAGCAACTGCTACTATGATTAGTTATGTGAAATAAGGAGTGTCGTTTATGAATTTACCAAATAGAATAACTATTACGAGAATTATTTTATCTATTATTACTTTAGTGTTTTTAGTCCTTCCTTGGTATCAATTTGGTATTACGTTTCCTATATTTACAGTTATGGGAAAAGTAGTGGTAGATCTAAAGTATGTGATTGCGGGAATACTTTTTCTCATTGCATCTGTTTCTGATTTTTTAGATGGTTATATTGCTAGAAGTCAAAATATGGTGACAGATTTTGGTAAAGTGATGGACGCAATAGCAGATAAAATACTTGTAAATGGTGTATTGATTATTTTAGCTTATAATGGGTTTATAAGTGTAATTGTACCTGTCATTATTATTGTAAGAGATACATTCGTTGATTCTATTAAAATGGTAAGTGGTAATAAAGGAAAAGTTGTGGCAGCAAGTATGCTTGGTAAAGCAAAGACCATTTGTATGATGCTTGGTGTTTCATTACTATTATTTTATAATTTACCCTTTGAACTTGCTAACTTTCCACTTGCAGATATTCTAATTGTTACAGCTTGTTTGTTGTCTGTTATTTCCGGTTGCCAATATTATTTCAACGCCAAAGATTTGTTATTTCAAGATAAATAAAGTTACCAAGTGGTGACTTTTTTCATGCTTGAAAATTGCAATGATTCATAGTAGAATTAGATTAAGATATGGAGGAGAAAGAGAAATGAATAG
>CANRJW010000044.1 GCA_947631035.1 uncultured Bacilli bacterium | reverse complement strand
TTTTTTAACTGGAATTATGTGTAAGACTAAATTCTTGCTAAATATATTGAAACTGGAATTTACTTTTTCATTTCACATTCTTGTTGAGTTTCTTTTTTTTGTTTTTTAATAAATGACAAACGATAGAAGAATATGATATAATAAAAAAGCAATTGGAGGGTTTAATTATGAAAGTTATTCTTTTAAAAGATGTAAAAAAACAAGGAAAAAAGGATGATATTTTAGAAGTTAGTGATGGTTATGCCAATAACTTTTTAATTAAAAACAAATTAGCCGTTCCTTATTCTAAAAAAAGTAAAGAAGTTTTAGACAGTGAAATAAAAATAAGACAAGAAAATGAAGAACAAAAGATAAAAGAGTGTGAATCTCTTGCTAAAGAAATTGAAAAAGTCAATTTAAGTTTTGCTTTAAAATCTGGTAAAGAAGGAAAAACATTTGGTTCTATTTCTACCAAACAAATTAGTGATGCGTTAAAACAATATGGAATTCTAATTGATAAAAAATGTATTCATGTGGATAATGCCATTGATACTTTAGGACATCATGAAATTGAAATAGAACTTCATAAGAAAGTAAAATGTAAGATAAGAATTGAAATTAAAGAAAAATAAGACAAAAAGAAGGTGAACTTGAGATGGCTGTAAAAGAAATGCCTCAAAACAATGAAGCAGAAATGAGTGTTTTAGGGGTCTGCTTTTTAAATAAATACGCGTTAGAAAAAGTTATGGACGAATTAAATGAAACCATGTTTTATAACGATGCAAATAAAAAAATCTTTTCAGCATTAAATGAATGCTATAAAACGCAAACACCGGTTGATATTACAACGATTAAAAATGAATTGGATAAACAAAAAAATTTGAATGCCATTGGGGGCATTGATTACATTAGTGAAGTCATTGATTCGGTTGCTACGACAGCCAATTTAGATTCTTATATTAAAATTGTCAAAGAAAAAGCGATTCGTCGTAAATTAATTGATACAGCAACCAATATTATCACCGATACTTATGAAGAAGAAAATCCTTTAGAAACTTTACTCGATAATTCGGAAAGAAAAATTATGGATGTAGCAAAGTCTAGAACGACAAGAGAATTAACACCCATTCAAGAAGCTTTAAGAAATGCCCAAGAAAAACTAGAAATGCGTGCGAAAAATAAAAGAGAAATCACGGGACTTTCGACCGGCTTTTATGAATTTGACCGAGCAACTAGTGGACTACATCCAGAAGAACTCATTATTTTAGGAGCTCGTCCTGCTATGGGAAAAACGGCATTTGCCTTAAACATGGCGGTCAATGCTGCTATGACAACGGAAAAAGCTGTGGCTATTTTTAACTTAGAAATGTCAAGTGAACAACTTGTTAATCGTATGCTTAGTGCTGTAGGTAGTATTGAAGGCGATAAACTAAAAACAGGAATGCTTAGTCATACTGATTGGAAAAAATATAACGAAGCTATGAGCCAACTTGCTGATACCAATATTTATATTGAAGATGATGTGTCTGTAACAGTGCCAGAAATAAAAGCTAAATGCCGTCGTCTTGCTAATAGCGAAAAAGGTTTAGCACTCATTGTAATCGATTACTTACAGTTATTAAACATGGGTGGTAAAAGTGAATCACGCCAAATTGAAGTTTCCGAGATTTCTAGAAGTCTTAAAAAAATGGCTGTGGAATTACAAGTTCCTGTCATTGCGCTTGCTCAATTAACACGTGGTGCAGAACAAAGAAAAGATACAACACAACCAAAACTAATCGATTTACGTGAATCGGGTTCTATTGAACAAGATGCCGATATTGTTTTATTTTTAAATCGTGAAGATTATCATGAAGATAAAACGGCAGACAATAAACCAAAAATAGTTCCAGTGGATTTAATCATTGCTAAGCATCGTCAAGGAAGTACAGGAGCTATTCAACTTTTATTTGAACTCGATAAAAGTTGTTTCAAAAACTATCAACGAACCGATGTAGAAGAAGTATTTTAAAAAAGGGTGAAGAATTTTGAAAAAAATAGATATAATAAAAACAGTATTAATAACAAGTATCGTAGGAGTCATACTTTTAATTGTTGGTCTTACCAGTAGAGATTTTGAATATGCTAAAAAAGTCTATCAAGTTTACTTAAATGGAACAAAACTAGGGATTATTGAAAACAAAGAAGAGCTTTATGCTTTAATAAACGAAGAACAAAAAGAAATTAAAGATACCTATCATGTGCAAAATGTTTATCCTCCCAATGGATTTGTCATAAAAGAATTAAATACATACGATGCGAATATTACCAAAGCTAAAAATATTTATGATGCCATTAAAGATAAAGACGATTTTACGGTCGAAGGGTATACCGTTCGCATTAAGTTTGACGAAGAAAATAAAGAGGATTTGATTCTTTATGTTTTGTCTGAAGATGTCTTTAAGAATGCTTTAATAAATGTCATTACCGCTTTTGTTGATAAAGAAGATTTCTATAACTATATTCATGATACGCAAGCACCAATTGAAGAACTTGGCCAAATTATAGAAGAAATGTATTTTAGAGAAACCATTACGATTAAACCCGCTCATATTAGTGTTAAAGAAAAAATCTATACCGACGAAATTGAACTAACGCAATATTTATTGTTCGGGAATGGAGATAAAAAAGAAAAATATACAGTTAAAAAAGGAGATACGATTGAATCGATTGCTACAGCAAATAGTTTAAATACCCAAGAATTTTTAATTGCCAATCCTCAATTTAAAGGAGAAAATAGTATTTTAACCATTGGAGATAAAGTAGATGTTACCTTGGTAAATCCTGTTGTTACCTTAGTTCAAAATGTTCATTCGGTTTCTGATGAAGAACAAGTTTATGAAAAAGAAGAAAAATATGACCCAACAAAACCTTATTCTTTTGAACAAGTAACGCAAAATGGTATTACGGGTATTGAACGTATTACCAAAGATGTAGAAATTGTCAATGGAGAACAAAGTCAAGGGGTTGGAAAAATTACTTCTGTGACGATTCGCGAAGTACAAAATGAAATTGTAACCAAAGGAGGAAGTCGACCAAGTGGCAGTTATGTGGATACAGGAGGAAGTTGGGGATGGCCAACCAATCGTCCATACGTTATTACTTCAGGTTATGGCTTCCGTGATGGGTCTTTCCATAATGCTTTAGATATTTCCGGAACAGGAATAGGGTCTCCTATTTATGCTGCGCGTGATGGAGTTGTTATGGAAACAGAAAAATCATGTGAAAATATCGGGTACTATCGTAACCAATGTGGAGGAACTTATGGAAATCATGTTATCATTGAACACAATAATGGTTACTATACGATGTATGCTCATATGCTTCAAAATGTCGAAGTGAATGAGGGAGATACAGTAAGACGTGGGCAAATTATAGGTTATATGGGAAGTAGTGGTTCTTCTACGGGAGCACACTTACACTTTGGTGTTTCAACTGGATATCCAAATAAAAGTGGAGATTGGCTTAATCCATGGAGTTTATTTAACTAATGCGTGTTGTTGTTTTAGCTAGTGGTAGTGATGGTAATTCAACCTATATAGAAACCGATACAATAAAACTTTTAATTGATATGGGAAGAAATGCCAAATACATTAAAGAAAAACTAGAAAGTATCGGAGTAAGCCCCACCGAAATTAATTATATTTTAATAAGCCATACGCATAAAGACCATGTTAGTGCTCTAAAAACATTTGTGAATCGTTATAAAACACCAGTATTATTAAGTAAAGAAATGTTTTATGAACTACCAGATATTAAAGATTACGATAAAATTACTTTATATGACGAAGATATTCATTTGAATGATGTCCATATCAATGCCATAAAATCTTCTCATGATGCTCCAGATTCTAGGAATTTTATAGTGGAATATCGAAATGAATCTGTGGTTTATGTAACAGATACCGGGTATGTCAATCGTAAATATTTCGACCTTTTAAAAGACAAAGAAATCTATTTATTTGAAAGCAACCATGATGTTGAAATGCTTCTAAATGGCCCTTATCCTAAATGGTTAAAGACGAGAGTCGTAGGAAGTTATGGTCACTTATCCAATAAAGATTCGGCATTCTATTTAAGTAAATTAATTGGACCTCATACCAAAAAAGTGATTCTCATGCACTTAAGTGAAGTCAATAATACACAAGAAAAAGCTTTAGAAACTTTAAGAGAAACTTTAACGGAATACGATATTCTTTTTGACGATATTCGTTGTGCCAATCGCTCGGAGATAACTGAGGTGATTTAACTTGATTAAAATTATTTGCTTAGGGAAACTAAAAGAACCTTATTTAGTAGAGTTTATCAATGATTATAAAAAAAGAATCAATCGTTATCATAAAATAGAAATCATTGAATTAAAAGACGAAGATTCTTTAGAAAAAGAAGAAATGCAAATTCTAAAATTTCTTGATAAAAAAGATTATATTATTACTTTGGAAATTGAAGGAAAGGAACTAAGTAGTGAAGATTTTGCAACTTTGATTGAAAATACCTTTATTACCAATAGTAATATTACTTTTATTATTGGAAGTTCCTTAGGGTTATCCAAAAAGATAAAAGAAAAAAGCAATTATGCTTTGTCTTTTTCCAAAATGACTTATCCTCATGGTGTTTTTAGAGGAATTTTATTAGAACAAATCTATCGTGCTTTTAAAATCATAAATCATGAGAGTTATCATAAGTAGTAGGAGGTTTATATGATACAAAACGATTGGGACCAAGTATTAAAAAATGTTTTTGCAGGAGAAGGATTTAAAAAATTTTATCATATTGTCGAAAATGAATACAATACAAAAACGATTTATCCTCCCAAAGATTATATCTTTAATGCGTTAAAACTAACACCCTATAAAGATGTAAAAGTTGTGATTGTAGGACAAGATCCTTATCATGGAGAAGGGGAAGCCCATGGACTTTCATTTTCTGTACAAAAAGGAATAAAAATTCCGCCTTCTCTTCAAAATATTTATAAAGAATTACAAAATGATTTAGGAATTTCTCCCTATACAGAAGGAGATTTAACCTATTGGGCAAAACAAGGTGTCCTTTTACTAAATGCAGTTTTAACTGTAGTAAAAGATACACCAGCTAGTCATAAAAATTTAGGTTGGGAAAGACTTACCGATTATATTATTAAGTTATTGAATAATAAAGAAGAACCAGTTGTTTTTATTTTATGGGGAAACTTTGCTAAAGCAAAAAAAGAGTTTATTACCAATCCGAAACATTTAGTTCTTACATCAGCCCATCCAAGTCCTTTTTCAGCCAACTATGGATTCTTTGGAAGTAAACCTTTTTCGAAAACCAATGAATTTTTAAAAAAGAATCATTTAACTCCTATTGATTGGGATTTAAGAAACAGTCATTAATTAGACTGTTTTTATTTTTTAGGATAGGGTTTTCTTTCGTTGGTACGCCCCACTAAATAATCAATACTTGTATTATAATAATTTGCTAAAATATCTAATTTTTCAATGGGAATCACTCTTACGCCTGTTTCATAGAAACTAATTTGTTTTTGACTTGTTTTTAATATTTTAGCAATATCTGATTGCTTTAAGTCTTTATCTTCTCTAATTTCTTTTAATCTTTCAATATTCATAAACACCATCCAAATAGATTTTCTCATATCCCTTTTTGGTAATATTGACAATATTCTCATATGGTAATATAATGGTTTTATGATATAACCATACAGTAATATGGAGGCGTATATGAAATTAGAACGATTTAATAAAAATAGAAAACAAAAAGAAATTTTAATTGGAAGCATAATAGCAATAATACTTATAATAGGAGGTATAAGTTTATACCGAAGTTTTGCTATGTATGAAGAAAAAGCGTCTTTTGATGTTTTAAAAGGAACAGTGCCGGATTTTCGAAAAGGAAAAGGTGATGTTAATTTTATTGCTCTTACAGTAAATGGTGAAAAGACTAATAAAGTTCCATTAAAAGCAAATTTTACCGATATTAAAGTGGAATGCGATAATAATGCAACGGGGGAATGGGATAAAGAAAAATGGGTATTGGTAACAGATATAAAGGAAGTACCAACCTCATGTACTATAGATTTTATATTAGATTCAATTGAATTTGATTATTTGGGTAAAGAACAAGAATTTATTGTACCAGTAGATGGCAAGTACAAAATAGAATTATGGGGTGCATCTGGTGGCGGTAAGGATTCTGTGGGGCCGTATTTTGGAGGATACGTAAGTGGAGATATCAATTTAACTCAAGGGACCACTTTCTATATATATGTTGGACAGGCTGGAGTAGATGGAACACGTGAAAGAAACTTTACACCTAAATCTTCTTATAATGGAGGAGGAGCAGGAAAAGATTCTACAGAACCGCAGGGTTTACCGTACTCAAGTGCTCACGTTTCCGGTTCGGGTGGAGGAGCCACAGATATAAGATTACAAAATGGAGAATGGAACAACTTTGAAGGTTTAAAATCTAGAATCATGGTTGCTGGAGCTGGTGGTGGTTCAGGATATTACGCCGGTGGTATTGGTGGAGGATTAAATGGTGTGTATTCTGAAAAAGAAAATGGAGATAAGGTTGCAACTGGTGCTACTCAAACATCTGGATATAAATTTGGCCAAGGCGCTAATGGAGCATCAAATATTCATGCCGGCGGAGGCGGTGGAGGAGGCTACTATGGCGGTTTCGGTGGCGTGGCTGGAGGAGTTGGTGTAACTTCTTTTGGTGGAGGTGGAGGCTCTTCCTATATCTCAGGCCATGATGGATGCAAAGCTATAACACAAGATTCTACAAGTAATAGTATTACACATTCGAGTTCTTCAGAACATTATTCAAACTATGTTTTTACAAACACTGTAATGATAGATGGAAATGGATATAACTGGACTACAGAAAAAGGAGAAAAAATAGGTATGCCAAAACATGATGGAACAGAAGGAACCATGGACGGAAATAGTGGCAATGGTTATGCTAGAATTACTTATTTAGGAAATGATTAAAAAAAGTAAAATTTTTTAAAAAATATACCAATTTTATTGAAATTCACTTAAAAAAGGTAAATTGTTGCGACAATTTGCCTTTTTCTATGGAAAATTTGCTTGAAATATGCTCAAATTTAACAAATTGGTTATTTGATTTTCTATTTTTTCTGTGATAGATTGTTTCTGCGAGTTGCGAAGTTGTGGAGTTTGCCACCAAATTTTAAAAAGAAAAAGAGGTGGTTCACAGTGGATAAGAAGGATTGTTTAATCATTATCCTATTGTGGATAATTATCCGATTAGTCGAAAAGACTAAACACAAGAACTGACAACTGTGGGGTTTTGGTTGAGCGTGGGAATGTGGAAGAAAGGATAACAAAAACACCATTTCCGAAAGGAATGGTGTTTGCTCCAAAAGGCAAGCACTAAACTAAGTAACTTGCTTAAAATGATTATAATATAAGAAATAGAGAAAAGTAAAGAAAAAGTTTGGTTGAACAAAGGAGTAAATTTGTGATAGAATTAGATTAAGATATGGAGGAGAAACAAATGAAAGAATTTGGAAGAAGCCTCCCAACCAAGCGAAATAGTCGTCTGGGGGGGGGGTATATTAGATAATAATAGAAAACCAGAGGACTTAAAACGATTTAACAAAAATAAGAAACAAAAGCAAATTATACTTGGAAGTATAATAGTAATAGTAGCAATAATCGGAGGTATAAGCCTATACCGAAGTTTTGCTATGTATGAAGAAAAACAAACTTTTAATGTATTAAAAGGAACGGTGCCTGATTTTCGAAAAGGTGATTATAATTTTATCGCCTTAACTGTGAACGGTGAAAAAACAAGTACAGTTCCACCTAAAGCAACTTATTCAAAAATAGATGTTAAATGTGATAAAGATGCAACAGGAGAATGGGATAAAGAAAGATGGGGATTATTCATTACAAGTGATATTGTGCCTGTATTTTGTACAGTAGATTTTACAATGGAAAAGAATTCGGAATTTTTATTTGATTATACAGGAAATGAGCAAGAATTCATTGCACCGATTGATGGTAAGTATCAAATAGAATTGTGGGGCGCTTCTGGAGAAGGTAATGTATTAGGCGGTTATACAAAGGGCGAAATAGAACTTACGAGTGGAACAACTTTATATATTTATGTGGGTGGAAAAGGTAATCCAACAGATGGAAGTATAACTGGTGGATATAATGGCGGAGGAAATTCTACTAAAAGTGCTAATGGTAAAAGCGGACCGACTGGAGGAGGAGCAACAGATGTCAGATTAATAAATGGAACATGGAATGAATTTGAAAGTTTAAAATCAAGGATTATGGTTGCTGGTGGAGGAGCCGGAGGAGGAGGTTCTGCTGGAGGATTGAATGGATATGATGGAAATGCTTCTCCTATTGAGAATTGTGGAAAAGGAGGAAGTCAAACCTTGGGAGGAGCCCAAGCTTCAAGACATCGGTGCGCATCTTCAAATTCGACAGCAGGCTCTTTTGGGACTGGTGGAATTGGTGGAGCAAATACTACTGATGCTACGACTGGGGGCGGTTCCGGAGGAGGCGGCGGTTACTATGGAGGTAGTGGTGCTTCCGGCATTTGCAACGGGAATATGCTTGCGGGTGGAGGTTCTTCCTATATCTCAGGCCATGATGGATGTAAAGCCATAACAAAAGAATCAGCAAGTAATAGTATTACACATTCGAGTTCTTCAGAACATTATTCAGGGAAAGTTTTTACAGAAACAGTAATGATAGATGGAAATGGATATAACTGGACTACAGAAAAAGGAGAAAAAATAGGTATGCCAAAACATGATGGAACAGAAGGAACCATGGACGGAAATAGTGGCAATGGTTATGCTAGAATTACTTATTTAGGAAATGATTAAAAACTAATAAAAGTTAGGTTGAACAAAGATATAAATTTGTGATAGAATAAAATTAAGATATGGAGGAGAAAGAGAAATGAATAATTTCAAAAAGAACCTCCCAACCAGTGAAAATAGTCGTCTGGGGG
>CANRJW010000043.1 GCA_947631035.1 uncultured Bacilli bacterium | reverse complement strand
TGTTTTTGATATGCTTGATTCATTTCCACAATAATTTGCATGTGGTCAGTAATCTTGATGGTCATATCGGTGGATTGTTTCTTTTGTATTTCTTGTCTTTTGGCAATTTCTTCACCACCTATATAAGTGGCATGATACAAAAGATTTCTATCGATACCCGTGATTTCACTAATCAAACCTGCCACCATATTTCGGCTTTGTGGTTTAGTCATGAAAGCTTTGAACATCCAATCGTTTTTCAAGTTGATTGTTTTTGGTTCTTCTTGAGTAAACAATATTTTCACCTCCTATTCTTATAAAAAGAAGTATCTAAAAAATACTTCCTCTACTTATATATATACAAGGCAAATTCGTGATTTCCTTTTTTTTGGAGCAAATTTCTTTAAAAAATTGAAAAAAAAGTAGATTTTCTACTCTTTTTCTGACACTTCTTTACACTTTTCTATTTTTTCTATTGTCAATTTTAACCTGACTTTTTTTAGGCTTTTGACAATCTCCTTTAAAGAAAGTTTTGACATCTTTTGTCGATTCTATTGAAATATATTATCTTTTCTTTATAATAACTTCCCGTTACCGAAAAAGGGCGTCTACTATTAACTTATTTTTATTTTCAGGGGGTTTTGGACTTTTTGAAAGTAGAAAGCGGTGGTAGTTTTGAACAAAGAATTTTTACATTTTCTTGTACTGATCCTTTTACTCATTATAATTTTATTAATTGTTGTTCTTATACAATTAATTTAAAAAAGACGCCATACTAGAAGATTTATCTTCTAGTATAACGCCAAACCAATTGGTAGGCGTTACCTTATCGGTAACACTTACATTTTGATTATATTAAATTTTTTTATAAATGACAAGAGTTTACTCAAATTAGAAAAAATCTAATCCTTATAAACACTATCAATACCAAAATATTCTTCTAGACAAAGCCAATCACCATTATTATAAAGTTTTGTTGCAAGGTCTACGCCAACATAACGGAAATGCCATGCTTCATACTTAAAGCCTGTTATGTCTTGTTTTCCATTAGGATATCTTAAAATAAAACCATATTTATAGCAATTTTCACTTAACCAATTGGCTTCTGGTGTTCCAATAAATTTATCACTCACTTCATTGACATCAAAGGTTAATCCAGATTGATGTTCAGAATATCCTGGTCTGGCAGAATAAGTATCTGCGGCTTCTTTGCCATCTCTTTTCACATAATTGTTATAAAGGGTCACTTGGCGATCATAGGACCTCCAACCACTCGCAATATAAATATTTAACCCATCTAATAGTGCTGCCGATTTCATTTTGTTAAAAGCATTGGTGGTTTCAGTAGTAAGACCATTTCCAAACGTCGAAGGAAGCGAATAGCTTTTGTTGACGATTAAAGTTCCATCAATATAAGTGACTCCATCTTTAACGACCCCTTCAAATCCTTTAGAAGTCGTAAAGGTACTTTCATTACTAGAAATACTAGTATTTCCATCCCCTACTTTTAAAATAAATTCTTCTCTTGCCTCGTTTCCACTACGGTCTTTACAAACATAATACAAAGTATAATCACCTATCTTATTAAAATCATATTCTCCCTCTACAAAAACGCTAACCGTTTCTCGAGAATTATCACTTGCTGACACATCTTTTAGTAAATCAATTTCTTTTCCTATTGCAGTTGTAAGTGTTTTTTGAAAATGAATAACAGGAGACTCATTATCCACAACCTGATAAGTGACCTTATATGTTTTTTGGAAACCTAAAAAAGTTTTAAAAAGAATTTTGACTTCTTTTTCTCCGATTGTACTGGTATCTAAGGCTTCTTCTTTATTTAAAACCGTACCACGACGAACATTTTTTAATAGATTTTCTACTTTGGCTTCTTCATTTAAAGAAACCGATACTTCTTTTTTTAAAACAATCTTAGTACTATTCCATAAAAGGAAAACAATTAAAAGAAGAAGTAAAAAAAATAATAAAATTTTAACTTTCTTTTTCATTTTTTTCTTTTTTCTTTTCATACACTACCTCTATTATTTTTATTATAAGTCAAATTTGCTTAAAATGCTATTTTGTTTGGAACCAATTTGACAGTTTTATGCTATGATGTAATAAGGTGATACCTTTGAAAATAAAATTAGGAAATCAAACCATTGAAATTAAAATAGCCAACAGTTTTCATGAACGAATGATGGGATTTATGGGAAAAACAAATATTCATTATGGTCTTTTATTTCCCTCTTGTAATAGTATTCATACCTTTTTTATGAAAGAAGCCATTGACGTCATTGGCTTAAATGAAAAAAACGAGATTCTTTTTATGGAAAAAAATTGTACGAAAAACAAAATCATTCGTCTTCATTATCCCATAAAAAAAACCAGTATTTTAGAATTACCTCAAAATACCAGTTCTTCTTTAAAAGTCGGAGATACTTTATTCTTTGAATTCGAAGATATAGTCTAGAATTTGGACTTCATCACCACGTTTAGCCCCTAAACGTTCTAACTCATCTTCAACACCCATTCCCTTTAATTTACGAGCAAATCTTAAAACGGCTTCTTCTTCCGTAAACCTAGTCATTTTAAATAAATCTTCAATTTGTTTTCCTTCTAAAACCCAAACGCCATTATCATTATGAATGGTATAGGGTTTTTCATTTTGAAATTTATAAACGACATAACTTTCGTAATCTTCTTCATTATAAAGATCTTCCTCTTCCATTTGGTCTAGTAAATCGGCAATAGAAGTTAAACAAACATCCAAGCCTTCATTTTTTAAAGCACTCACTTCAAATACGGGAATATTAGGAAAAGCTTTTTTAAAAGCTTTTAAATTCTCTTGGGCTCCTTCTAAATCCATTTTATTAGCAATCACAATTTCTTTTTTCTTTTTTAGTTTTTCGCTATAAGCATCAATCTCTTTACGAATAATTCTATAGTCTTCTCTTGGGTCTCTTCCTTCACTAGAACCCATATCGATAACATGAACAAGGATTTTAGTACGCATGGCATGGCGTAAAAATTGATGTCCTAGACCTACACCCGCACTGGCTCCCTCGATTAATCCGGGTAAATCCGCCATCACAAATTTTCGGCCATCTTTTAAAGAAACCATACCAAGATTTGGAGAAAGCGTGGTAAAGTGATAACTGGCAATTTTCGGCTTCGCAGCACTAATTAAACTTAAAATCGTACTTTTTCCAACACTTGGCATACCGATTAATCCAACATCTGCCATCACTTTTAACTCGCATTTTAAAATCTTTTCTTCACCAATTTCTCCTAGTTCACTAAATTTCGGAGCTGGTTCATTGTGGGTTGCGAACGCTTTATTCCCACGTCCTCCACGACCACCCCTACAAACAATGATTCTTTCTTGGTCATGCTTTAAATCGGCTAAGACTAGATTAGTGTCCGCATCATAGATTGTTGTTCCTTCGGGAACTTTTAAAAGAATATCTTCTGCATTCGCTCCGTTACAAGAAGAACCTTTACCATTCACCCCTTTTTCGGCTTTAATAACCTTTTTATAACGTAAATCAACTAAAGTTTTTAAACTTTTATCCGCTTCGATAATAATATCTCCACCTTTTCCTCCGTTTCCACCATCTGGTCCTCCCATAGGCACATATTTTTCACGACGAAAAGAGGTACAACCATCTCCACCTTTTCCAGCAATAGCATGAATCACCACTTCATCAACGAACATATGCATCACCTCTTTCTTATTACTACTAGTATACCATAAACCCAAAAAAGAACTAAACGAAAGTTCTTTTTAATTCCTCTTTTTTTGTTAAGACTCTATTTAATGCATCACGACTTACATCTAAACCTAAATACAAACGTTCTTCTTCACTCAAATTTAAACGAGCGATTTTTTCTTTCATTTCTCGAAGTTCACTTGGTAAACACACTCTTTTTAAATAGTGAAGCGTTGGACTTTTGCCCTTTGGATAAAACGTTGTAAATTCTAACTCCATAAAATGCCCATAGTTTGCTAAAAGTGGATTTTCTAAAACTTTTGCAACTTCACTACTTGTTTTATAAGCAAAAATATTGGCGATACGTTCTTCTAAATTATATTCATAAAGATTTCTATAAACCATTTGTTCATATGCCATTAACCAACGTAATTTTAATTTAGTAAAATGATCGTCGGTATTTAAAATTTTTCTCTTTTTTTCTCTAAAGGGATATAAAAACAACATTGCAAATAAAGTCTCCGGATTTTCCGTATAGATTTTATTTTCTAAAGCATGTCCCAATTCATGGAACAATCTTTTATTAAAGAAAAAATAAGAAAATAAGTCTTCATCCACTTTTCCCTTTAAAAAAAAGGGTATTTCTTTACTGGATTTCATAATTAAAGCATACTGAATACGTATTCTTTTATAAAATGAATTATATTGCATAAAACTTTGGCCCATCTCTTTAGGAGCGGTTGTTTGATAAAATTCAATTCTTTCTAAATAGTTTTCCAATTGTTCTTTAGAAATAATAATATTGGCAATACGGTCAATGTATTTTGTATCAATAGGCCTTTTTTCTTTATAGTATTCTTGCACTAATTTCGCTAACAATTCATATTCTTTCATTTCCATACCCAAAACCCCTTTAACTAACAAGCATTATACTATAAAAGTGCCAAAATGTCAAATAAGTGTCAAAAAAACGAGTTTTCCTCGTTTTAAATTGTTTTCGTATCTTCTTGTTCTTGTTTTTGAGAACCAAATAGAAATTCTTGTGCCTCTTGATATTTCGGAAAAAGTCTTTTTTGTTGTGTAATCGCTTCTTGAAATTTCTCTTGTACTTCACTTGAAATCACAACCGGATTTCCTAAAATATCTTGTTCATTCGCCGTGGTTTGTCTTTTAATTTCTTTCGAATAGTATTCGGCTTGTTTAACAAAATTATCGTATTCTTGAAAAATGGTTAGAACTCGAATAGAAGATTTTAGTTTTTTAAAGTCGTAATTTTCTTGAACTGGTGTTTCTCCTATTACAGCCATCATATTCTTTAGAAAAGGCGCGTTATCTTGTTCTCCATATTCTGGATGCACATTGGGTAGACAAGCCTTTAGTTCTTGATATCTGTTATTTAACTTAGTCATTCTTTCACTAAATTTTTGCCAATCGGCATAGTTTTCTAGTGGATACGTATTTTTAATAACGTCAAATTTTTCCTTTCGAACCACCATATCCCATTTTAAAAATTCTTGTAATATTTTTTGCTCTTCACTATTCATATTTTCCCTTCAATCTTTATATTGGGCATCGACATAATAAATCGGACGATGTTCTTTATAATATTGGACTTCAAAATCAGTCATGACATTAGGAATATTTCTTTCATCATGATGTAAGTCTAGACTGACTCTATGAAAAGTGTACCAAAATTCACTTAAATTTTCAAGAGAACTAGCAAATAAAATTTTATTATCGGTTTTTAAAATAATGTGTTTGTTTTTTCGAAAAATTCGATCATAGATTTTTAAATAATTGGGTGAAGTAAACCTTTTTTTCTCGTCTTGTTTTTTGGGCCATGGCTCGGAAAACGTTAAATAAATGGTATCGATTTCCTTGCCAAAGTAATCGACTAAATGATTAGCATCTTCACAGAGAATTTTTAAATTGTTTAACTTTCTTGTCCCAATATTTTGTACCGCTGTTGCCGTTTGAGAAGCATCAATCTCTATACCAATAAAGTTTTTATCCGGATTTAATTTTGCCATTTCAATTATAAAAATCCCTCTTCCCATTCCAAGTTCTAAACAAATCGGATTCTTATTTTCAAAAACACTCGCCCAGTTGTTTTTATATTTTTCAGGATTTTTAATAACATAAGGACTATCTTCTAAAATCTTATGAGCTCCTTTTACCACATTGTATCGCATTGTAAAACACCTTCTTCTCCTCAATTTTAACAAAAGAAGCCAAAAAAGTCTATAAAGCCAAAAGAAAAGAAGCGATTATTCCGCTTCTTTTACAGTATTTCTTTCTTTAACACGATATTCTTTACGCATATTTTTGATAAAGTTTAGTTTAGCACGGCGAACCATACCTTTTTTCACAACTACAATCTTATCAATAGTTGGAGCATTTACTGGAAATACTCTTACGACTCCAACACTTCCAGATTTCTTACGAACAGAGAAAGTTTCAGATACACCACTTCCCTTTTTCGCAATAACGATTCCTTCAAAAGCTTGGATTCTTTCCTTTTTACCTTCTTTTACCCAAACATCCACTCTTACCGTATCTCCAACACGAAATTCTGGAACATTTGGTTTCATATGCTTTTCGTTAATCTTATCGACTAAATTAGCCATTTTTCGTACATCCTTTCTATTAAAAATTCTTTCTTCTGTAATCATATTCTCTTTTAACAGCGGATTACATGCTTCAAAAAGCGTTTACATTATACCAAAAAGAAAAAGAAATTGCAAATTTTTTTATCGACTATGTCCTTTTTCTTCTTCCAAACTTCTTTGTTCTTGTAAATTTAAAAGAATCATTTTTTCTTTTAATTCCGCTTCTAATACTTTAATTCTTTTTAAATACTTTTCTTTTTCTTCTTTTTTAATATATTCTTTATATTTACGTTGTATCACATATTTTTCTTTTTCAAGTTCGTTTAAGGCTAGCATTGCTTCCCCAGTAGTCGCATCTTCTTCTTTTAACAGACTTAAAATCATCGTCGCTAATTTACGGAATGTTTTATCACATTTCTTCTTTAATATCGCATTTGTGATTTCCGGATTTAAAATTGATAAACTACTAATTTCAATTAAATCTTTCTTTTTAATATTTGGTTTAAACACATAGCCTTCTTCGTAATGAAATTTCCCTAGTTTTTGATTCTTATTTTTCTTTTTAATTACATAATACTCCATACGCTTCACCTTTATTTTAATAAATCATTTCTTTTTTCTTGGGTCTTTTTTATTTGTTCTTGATGGCGCCATTTTTTAATTTCTTCATGATTCCCATTTAATAAAACTTCTGGTACTTTAAGACCACGAAACTCACGAGGTTTTGTATAAGTAGGATAATCAAGTAAATGATTCGTAAACGACTCTTCTGTATACGATTCTTCTTTAATTACCCCATCTAAAAGCCTTATAATACTATCCGCTATTGCCATTGCAGGAATTTCTCCACCCGTTAAAATAAAATCCCCAATGCTAATTTCTTCATCGACAAAGTGGTGTATTCGTTCGTCAAAACCTTCGTAGTGTCCACAAACTAAAATAAGATGTTTTTCCTTTTTTAACATACTTGCTTTTTCTTGGTTATACGTTTTTCCTTCCGGAGAGAGTAAAATCACTTTAGAATCTTCGGTTTTAACATGTTCAATTGCTGCAACTAAAGGCTCAAGCCTTAATACCATGCCACAACCTCCCCCATAAGGAGTATCGTCCACTTGACTATTGTTTAACTCGGAAAAATCCCGAAAATTAATAATATGAATCTCTACTTGTTTTTTTTCAATCGCCCTTTTAATAATCGATTCACTTAAAAAGCCATCAAACATTTTGGGAAAAAGCGTTAAAATATCAATTCTCATAGCATTAAATCACGACCCCCAACTACCACAACAATTCCTTTTTTTACATCAACTTTTTTGATAAAGGCGTCTTGAAGTGGAATATAAAACTTTTTTTCTCCTCGAACCGCTAACAAGATATTGCCATTATTATACACGATTTCAACAATTTTACCTAATGTTTTTTCATTTTCTTCGACATTTAAACCAATTAAGTCTTCGTATAAGTAATCGTTTTCACTTAACAAAAGGTCCCTTCTTTTAACATAGACTTTCTTATTTTTATATTTTAACACTTCATTTATATTACTATAGCCTTGAAGCATCACCATATCAAATTCTTTATGAGGACGATACGTTTTAATAACCTCTTCTTGTTTTTCTTCACCAATATAAACTTTAAAATCAGGCTTAAAAACAAGATTTTTTCTTTCAAATTGCGATAGAATACGTAATTCTCCTTTTATCCCATGGGTATTCACAATTTTCCCAATCAAAACATACTCACGCATCCAAATCCCTCATTTCATACATTAAAATCCCTGCGGCAACACCAGCATTTAAAGATTCACAACTTTGATGCATCGGTATTTTAATAAAATGAGTTGCATAAACTTTCACTTCTTCTTTTAAGCCTTGCCCTTCATTTCCAATCAACAAAGCCCTATTTTCCTCCTTAGGAATTTGCGTTATATTTTCTCCACTTTTAACATCCGTCGCTAAAATTTGATAGATTCCTTTCATACCATCTAAAAACGGTTTTAAATCCCCTTTTACAATATTAATATGAAAAAGCATCCCTTCTGAAGCCCGTATCACTTTTTCGTTATAAAGATCAACCGTATCCAAACTTAACAGAATATCCGTAAATCCAAAAGCCACGGCACTACGAATCATCGTTCCTAAATTTCCTGGGTCTTGAATACCATCCAATACAAGAACGCGATTTTTTAACTTTTCTTCCTTTAGTTTTTCACAGACGGCAATCCTTTTCGGAAGACTTACCTGAGAAGAGATTTTTTTCATAATCGTTTCTGTAATATAAAAGTCCGCTTCTAACTCTTCACTCGTCGAAAGAATTTCTTTTACAATTCCTTTTTTACTCGCTTCTTGAATTAAATGCTCTCCTTCAATTAGAAACAAACCTTCTTGATCACGATATTTTTTTTCTTTTAACTTACACCATTCTTTGACACGTGGATTGTTTAATGACTCTATTTTCATACACTTTAACTCCTTAATCTTTTCCTTGCTTCTTTATATTTAGGATAATACTTTTCAACATGTGCCCAAAACCTAGCACTATGATTCGGCTCATAAAAATGACACAATTCATGAATAATCACATAATCCAGTAAATCCAAATCTTTTTTTAATAACTCCATATTTAAAGTAATACTATTACTTCCTCGATTATTGACACCCCATCTTGTTTTCATATTCCGAAACCTTAACGTAAATCTTGGAATATTAGAAAAATACGGTACGATACGACTGACTTCACTCGTAAAAATACGTTCTACTTCTTTTTTATAAAAAAGGTCCAACATCTTCTTATTTTTAACAAAAAGTAAATCTCCATCAAAAGTAGGTGTTTTCATACTTTCATTATAGACAATCGTATATTTCTTTCCTAAATACAGAAAAAACATTTCTTCTTTTTGCATCTTGTGAATACTTTGATACATTTTAGCAATTTTATCTTGATTCTTTTCAATTAACTTTAAAATATCTTTTTTCCTTACCAAGCGATTACAAGTAGCAATTAATTGCCCTTCTTTATTAAAACGCAAGTATATATTTTTATTATTTTTATATACAAGAATTACATCTACTAAATCTCCATTAATCTCTACTTGCATAAAACCACCTATGTCTTTAGTTTATCATAAATTAGTTTTTAAATATAGTAAAAGACAAGAAAAAATAGTGTAATTCAATTGAAAAAGTAAATTGCGTTCAAAGACAAAGAAGTGAAATTTAGTCTTTCATTAAATTTAGTCAAGGACG
>CANRJW010000042.1 GCA_947631035.1 uncultured Bacilli bacterium | reverse complement strand
TCGGAAGTTAGGCTTGTGGAGGAGGAGACTCCAATGAAACAAGAAAAAGGAATCGTGAGGTTCCTTAAGGTAAAACACTAATTTTAATTTGTTGTTTTACTTCTTTTGTTCTTAAAAAATATAAGCAGATATATTAAATTATATAAAAAAAATGTATTCCGAAAATTATAAAAAAATTGATTTTTTCGGAATATGTTATATAATATTTATAGGTGATTTACTTATGAAATTAATTAAACGAGAAGGATATTTAAATAAATTGATTAATGTAGTTGGAACTCCGGATATAAAAGTTATAACAGGTATAAGACGTTCAGGTAAGTCAAAACTTTTAGAATCATTTAAACAATACATTGAAGAAAATATTAATAACTACAATATTATTCATATAAATTATAATTTAAAAAAATTTGCTTCTTTAAAAGATGATTTAAAATTATATGATTATGTTGCTGATAATTATATTCCTAAAATGCATAACTTTGTTTTAATAGATGAAGTCCAAATGTGTAAAAATTTTGAAAATGTTATAAATTGGCTTCACGCTGAGGAAAAATATGATATTTATATCACTGGATCAAATGCCTTTTTATTGAGTAGTGATTTAGCAACACTTTTTACTGGCAGAACTTTTTCTATAGATATTTATCCATTTTCCTTTAAGGAATTTATGAAATATTATAACTATGATGATATTGATATAGCTTTTGATAAATATGTTATAAATGGTGGAATGCCAGGTTCTTATGTCTATAATGAGCAAAATGATAAATATAAATATATTGAAGACGTCTATAATACTTTGATTATAAGAGATATTAAGGAAAAATATAATATAAGAAATGAAAAAATATTAAATAATCTAGGAAATTTTTTAATGGATAATATTTCTAATATTACATCAACATTGAATATTACTAAAAAACTTAATTCCCAAAAGGATTATATATCTGATAAAACTATAAAAAAATATATTGATTATTTTTGTAACGCTTTTGCTTTTTATAAAATAGGAAGATATGATATAAAAGGAAAAAGATATTTAAATTCTTTAGATAAATATTATTTAGCGGATCATTCTTTTAGATATGCTATATTGGGTACGACTAATATAGACTATGGAAGAGTTTATGAAAATATAGTAGCAATTGAGTTACTAAGACGAGGGTATGAAGTATATGTTGGAACTTTATATGAAAAAGAGATAGATTTCATAGCTCAAAAAAGGAATGAAAGAATTTATATTCAAGTATCTAGTAATATTAGTGATGATTTAGAAAATGAGACTTTTAAAAGAGAAGTAACTCCATTATTAAAAATTAAAGATGCATATCCTAAATTTTTGATTGCTAGAACTAGACATGATGATTATACTTATGAAGGAATAATAATAAAAGATATTGCCAAATGGTTAGCAAATGATAAATGAGTATTGTTAAACTTTCATTTAATTGCTAAAATAGTATTAGAAATTGATACTTAATAGTATTATTTCTAATTTTTAAGGGAAAGTTTGAAATATCCTTCCTTCTCGCACCAAATTGATTATTACTCAAAACTTTGATATAAATATAGAAATGAATGATTGGAGATAGTCGTATGAATGATAAAAATAACGAAAAAATCCAAAAAGCAAGAGAATTTTGCCAAGAGGTAAAAAAACTTGCCCAAAAATATAATGTTCCATTCTTTGTTGTAACAGATGGAGCTAGTGCTATATCTAATAATGGGTGTCCTGCTGTAAAAAATGCTAGAGATAATCATATTTTATGGGAAAAAGAAAATGGATATGATCCTGAAGAAGATTGGAGTAAAGATTGATTATTACTCGGACTTTATGGTTCGAGTTTTAATATTCAATAATTTTGATTGAACAATAAAAAAACATTTGATTATGTAGGTTTAAGTGCTAGGACATTATAAGATTGCCATAAATGGGTTTGTATTTTTTTATGCACTCGTCGACATTAAAACAATATGTATTAGTTAAAATGCCATTTTTAGGATTCACTTCTTGTCTTATTAATATTCCACCTAAAGCTTGCATTGTTTTTTCAGAACCAATATTGTTTGCTTCACAATCAAGCATAATTTTTTTTAAACCCAATTTTTGTGTTTCTAATAGTCCTAAATACAAATTGATTTTATTGTAACCTTTTCTTCTTTCAGTTGGTCTTATTCCATAGCCGATGTTTCCACCAAATTGTTGCATTTCTTTAGTTAAATTCCAACGAATATTTATAGTCCCAATAATTTTGTTATCACTATTTCTAATGAGTAAAAAAGTTTTTCCTGGGCATCTATGATTCTTTTTGGCATAATCTTCATTTTCCATATTAAGCGTTCTTTCCAAAGCTTGCTCAAAAGTATAACCATCATAAATTTTATCAAGCCCACCAGAACCATTTATGTTGGAATGGTATTTTACAAATTCATTTAAAAATTCAATAATTTCTTCTTTTCTATTTATAGAGGGTTTTTCTAAAAAAAATTTATCCATAATTTAAGACACTTCTTTCTAATATTTTTAATTATTAGAATTATTATAACACGTTATTAGGTTATTAGAAATTTGAATTAGTTCGAGTTTTAATATACTTTATTGTGTGCTATAATATAATAATATTGGTTATGAATGATTAGGTGATTCTATGATAGAAATAAAAAATATTACTAAAGTATATAAAACAGCAGGTTTTGTTCAAAAAGCACTAGATAAAGTTAGTGTTAATTTTCGTGAGCATGAATTTGCCTCTATTTTGGGTCCTTCTGGTTCTGGGAAAACCACGTTTTTAAATATTATTGGGGGATTAGATGATTATACTTCAGGAGATTTAATTGTCAATGAAGTGAGTACGAAAAAATTTAAAGATCGCGATTGGGATTCCTATCGTAATCACCGCGTGGGTTTTATTTTTCAAAGTTATAATTTGATTGGCCATCAAACCATTTTAAAAAATGTGGAACTTGCTTTAACATTAACCGGTATTTCTAAAAATGAACGCAAGAAAAGAGCCATTAAAGCTTTAAAAGAAGTAGGCTTAGAAAACCATATTAACAAAAAACCAAATCAATTATCTGGTGGACAAATGCAAAGAGTGGCTATAGCAAGAGCTCTTATTAATGATCCGGAAATTATTCTTGCAGATGAACCAACAGGAGCTTTAGATTCAGAAACCTCAATTCAAATAATGGATCTTTTGAAAAAAATTTCAAATGAAAAATTAGTCATTATGGTTACCCACAATCCAGATTTAGCAAAAGAGTATTCAAGTCGTATTATCAACATTAAAGATGGAAAAATTATTTCAGATTCCAATCCTTATGATGGTAAAGTAAATACCAAAGAATCAGCCTTAACGAAAGAAAGCAAATCCAAGAAAACCAAAATGTCTTTTTTAACCGCCTTATCTTTGTCTTTTAGTAATTTAATGACGAAAAAGGCAAGAACGATTCTTGTTTCGGTGGCAGGATCAATTGGAATTATCGGAATTGCCTTAATTCTAGCCGTTTCCACAGGTTTTCAAAATTATGTGGATTCCATTCAAGAGGATACCTTAACATCTTATCCACTAGTGATTCAACAAGAAACCGCCGATTTAACAGGAATGCTTCTTAGTATGCAAAGTGGTAATGGAAATGCCGAAAATGCTGGTGAAGTAAAAGAACAACAATATATTACTTCTATGCTTTCTAGCGTCAGTACTAATGATTTAAAAAGTTTTAAAAACTATTTAGAAAAAAATGAACAAGAAATTGCCAATGATTTATCGAATACCATGTATTCCTATAGTATTGATCCCAATATTTATACGATTGATGCAACGAAAAAAGTAACAAAACTGAATCCAAGTAATCTTTATAGTTCCATGATGGGAAATAGCACTCTTATGAGTTCTTATTCTTCCATGATGTCTATTTTTTCTCAAATGGTAGATAATCGTGAGGAGATAAAAGAAGATTATGATGTCTTAGCTGGTAAATGGCCAGAAAAATACGATGAAATGCTGATTGTATTATCTGAAAAAGGTTCTATTTCGGATTTACTCGTTTATGCATTAGGACTTCGTGATACGGAAGAATTATCGGAAATGATTACAAGTATTATGAGCGGAGAAGCTGTGGACATTCATAATGAACCTATGACTCTAACATATGAAGAACTCTTAAATCTTGATTTAAGACTTATTATCCCTGCAGATACTTATAAATATAATGAAAAATATGATGTTTATGAAGATATGAGCGAAGACGAATCGTACATGAAAAAATTGTATGAGAAAGCACCTAAATTAAAAATTGTCGGTATTGTGAGTCCTAAAGAAGGAATTTCTTCTATGGCCTTAAGTCCTGGAGTTGTTTATACTTCTGATTTAATTCAGTACATCATAAAAGAAGCCAGTACAAAAGAAGTGGTGAAAAAACAATTAGAAAATATCGATATCGATGTTTTTTCAGGAAATAAATTTGATAGTGAAAAAAATGATTTTGATTTTTCTTTTGCAGATTTAGTAAAAGTGGATAGTAAAAAATTAGAAGAAGCTTTTAATGTTCAAATTGATCAAAAAGACTTACAAGAAAAAACGGAAGAATGTATGATGGAGATTAATAATGCGATTACCACGGATTTAACACCTGCTAGAACTAGTTTTACAACTCTTTTAGAAGACATGGCAAATGGCATTCTAGAAGCAAGAACAGAAGAATTTTCCTTAAAAGAAGTTGATTCTTTAGTGGAAGATTATTTAGAAGAAAAGGAAATTAAAAGTCGTTTGAAAGAATTAGAAAGCGATTATGTGATTCCCGTTGATTCGTTTAAAACGGCGTATAGTGGTTTATTAAAAGGTTTACTACAAGCTTATATAACTGGATACAATACTTATATGCAAACGCTAAATCCTAACTTTGTCGTTGATTCCGAAAACGCAAAAGCCCTTTTTGTAGAAGAAATTAAGAATATGGTTGTTTCTTCTTATTTACAAAGTGCTCCGATTGTAGGGACGGAAGATGCTATGGCAAAGGCCATGACAGAAGCCCTTATGAAAACAACCGTTTTAACTAAAGTCGGTGAATTAACTTCAAATTTAACGGAAAGTTTTGCAAATGCTTTTCAAATTGACCAAGACAAAATCGCTTCAGCGTTTACTCTTAATTTTTCAGAAGATGAATTAACGAGGGTGGTAAATGCTATGATGAATCCAACAAAAACCACGCAAAAATCCAATTTAATTTCATTAGGCTACCAAGATACAGAAGAACCCACTTATATTTCTTTTTACTTTAGTAGTTTTGAAGGGAAAGAACATTTCTTATCTTTTATTGATACTTATAACCAAGAAGTAGGACAAGATAGTGAAATCAACTATTCGGACACAACAGGAATTTTAATGTCTTCAGTAAAAACGATTGTCAATGCTGTAAGTTATGTCTTAATTGCCTTTGTTTCGATTTCTCTTGTTGTTTCTTCTATTATGATTGGAGTTATTACGTATATTTCGGTTTACGAAAGAACGAAAGAAATTGGTATTTTAAGAGCCATTGGAGCATCAAAAGGCAATATTTCTTCTATCTTTAATGCCGAAACCTTTATTATTGGATTCCTATCTGGTTTGTTTGGCATTGGCATTTCTTATTGCTTCATTCCAATTATCAACAAAGTTTTACACCACTTTACAGGAAATATTCCTCTTTCTGCAGCTTTACCAGTGAATGCTGCCATCATTTTAGTTCTCTTATCTATCGTTTTAACTTTAATTGGTGGATTAATACCGGCTAGAGCAGCATCGAAAAAAGACCCTGTGGAAGCACTACGAAGTGAATAATTTTTTAGGACTCTTTGGAGTCTTTTCTTTTTCTTTTCGTTTCTTCATATACTTTACTAAGGAGGAACTTATGAAGCGAAAAACATCCATTATTCTTTTAACTTATAATCATTTTGAATGTACCAAAGCTTGTATAGAAAGTATCCGCACCTTTACAAAAAAGGGTACTTATGAACTGATTGTCGTCGATAACGCATCCACTGACGAAACCAGAAAGTATTTAAAAAAACAAAAGAATATCAAAGTTTTGTATAACGAAGAAAATAAAGGTTTTCCAATGGGATGCAACCAAGGAATTGAATTATCTTCTAAAGAAAACGATATTCTCTTTTTAAATAATGATACGATTGTGACGAAAAATTGGCTTTCAAATTTAAAAACATGTCTTTATAGTGAAGATGCAATTGGAGCTGTAGGGGCAGTGAGTAATCATTTTGAAAATAGACAAGGCGTTTCTTTTACCTATGAAAATCTAGAAGAGATGCATAAAAAAGCCCAAGAGAACAACCAGTCCAATCCTCTTGCTTGGGAAGAAAAAGCCTTTTTAATTGGTTTTTGTCTTTTAATAAAGCGAGAAGTCTTAAATAAAATAGGACTTTTGGATACGCATTATTCTCCTGGTTATATCGAAGATAATGACTTATCCCTCCGTATTCTTAAATCTGGTTATAAATTAATGCTTTGCCATGATGCCTTTATTCACCATGAATTAGGAACTTCTTTTCGTCAAGATTTAGAAAAGTTTTATCCTATTCTTTATAAAAACCGCGACTATTTTTATACAAAGTGGCATTTCGATACTTTTGCTTTTGATGAAAATAAGGAAGCATCACGAACCTTAATGGAGGAATACACTTCTATTTTGGATTATAATGCTTCGATAGGGGTAGGAATATTAGAATTAAAATATCGTTACAAAAATGCTTTTATTGAAGGAGTGGAAAAAGATAAATACAAACGAGAATTTGCCAAACGTTTTTCCAAAATTTATGAAACGTTAGAAGAAACGAAAGAAAATTACGATTGCATTTTAATTGGCAATGCGTTGGAAAAAGAACAAGACCCCGTGGCATTTTTACAAGAAATTAAAAAACATTTAAAAAAGGGTGGTACTCTTATTGGAGAGTTTGAAAATGCTACTAGCTTGCCTAATTTAAAAACATTACTCACAGGAGTGCGAAAGAAAAAGGAGAATACCTATACCAAACAAGAAATGCAAAAACTTTTAGAAGAAAGTGGTTTTCAAGACCAAAACTATTACAATTGGTATGAAAAAAGAGAAGAGGAAGAACCAGTTTTAAAAGCCATCCTTGAAAAGTATCCAGCTACCTTTTACACTTACTATACATTTAGAGTAAAACTGTAAAGAGAAGATGTAATCTTTTTCATAAAATAGAAAAAATGCTATACTAATAGTGGATGATGTTATGAAAAGAAAATTGTTTTGGGTTATAGGCATTCTTCTTTTGCTTTTGGTTGGAGTTGGCATCTATTTCGTTTTTCTTCCCTCTAAAACGTATGATGATGCTTATTTTCATATCGAAACTTATAAAAGTTTAGTTGATTACGATAAAGATGGCGTAGACGACCAAACCGATTTTTTAAAAGGAGTCAAAGAATACATTGCAACCAAGCCCAAATATAAAAGTGAGTATTACAGTACGGGTTATCCTAATGGAGCATATGGCGTTTGTATTGATGTTGTAAATGCCGGTTTTTTAAGCGCTGGGTATGACATTCAAAAACTTATGAATGAAGATATAAAAGCCAATCAAAGTTTATATGGCATTGAAAAGATTGATGTCAATATCGATTTTCGCCGCGTTAAAAATATGGCTGTTTATTTGCATCGCCATGCTATTTCTCTTTCTTTAGATTTAAACGATATCAAAGAGTGGCAAGGTGGAGACATTGTTGTTTTTAAAAATCATATTGGTGTTCTTTCCAATAAACGAAATAAAAAAGGAATTCCTTTACTTATTCACCATGCCAATCCCTATCAAATTTATTATGAAGAAGATGTCTTAGAACGTTACGAGATTCTAGGTCATTATCGAATTAGCTAAAATATGTTATAATTCTAGAGGATGTTGATAAAATGAAGAAGAAAGAAAAATTAATTACCTTTGTAGTTCCTAGTTATAATTCTGAAAACTATTTGAATCGTTGTATTGATTCTTTATTAGTAGGAAAAGAAGATGTCGAAATTATTATTGTAAATGATGGTTCAACCGATAAAACAAAACGGATTGCGAATGCCTATGCAAAAAAATATCCTTCGATTGTCAAAGCCATTCATAAAGAAAATGGTGGACATGGAAGTGGAGTAAACGTTGGTTTGCAAAATGCCACAGGCCTTTATTTTAAAGTAGTAGATAGTGACGATTGGCTTGATGAAAAATCTTTAAAAACGCTTATTAAAAACATAAAAGGATTAAAAGAAAATCCCGATTTAATCGTTTGCAATTATATTTATGATCATATTTATGACCAAGAACAAAGAGTCATGTCTTTTCAAAATGTTTTTCCTGTTGATACCATTTGTACTTGGGAAGATTTAAAAAAATTCAAAAAAAGTCAATACTTAATTATGCATGCCTTGCTTTATAAAACTTCTATTTTAAAAAATTGTAATTTAAAATTACCAGAACATACATTTTATGTTGATAATATTGTTGCTTTTTTACCATTACCTTATGTAGAAAGTATTTGTTATTATGATTTAAATTTATACCATTATTTTATTGGAAGAGATGACCAATCGGTCAATGAAAAAGTCATGATGACAAGAGTTGACCAACAAATCAAAATTACAAAAATTATGCTTTCTGGTGTTGATTTAGAAAGTGTTTTAGAACTCCATCCCAAACTTTATCATTATCTTTTACAAATGCTTTCTATGATGGTTACTATTTCTGATGTTTATTTACTTATGAATAAGAAAAAAGAATTTTTAGAGAAACGAAAAGAATTATGGCAATTCATTAAAGAATTAAATCCCAAATTGTATCAAAAATTGCGTTATCAATCTGTATCAGGACTAACTTACTTACCAACCAAAGTAGGCAACTTTATTACATTGAAAGGTTATAGAATCGCTAAGAAAATTTATAAATTTAATTAACTTATTTTCGTTTTTTGCATAAAATAGTAGGGGTAGTATTTTTAAATATTTTATGGTATAATGAACTAGCTTAAAAGGAGAATAAAAAAATATGACGAAACAAAATGAATTTGATTCTATTGTTGAAGATATAGTCAAAAATAACAATTTTAGAGAATTAGATAACGAACTTCATCATGGCATCACAAGATATGGTCATTCGCTTCGTGTAGCAAAAGGGGTATACAATGTAACCAAAAAATTACATTTTCATTATAAAGAGGCAACGAGAGCAGCGCTTCTACATGATTTTTATTTCAATTATCAATTAGAAGAAAATAATGATTTTAAAAAATTAGTTGAACATCCAAAAGTAGCTTATTTGAATGCATCAAAATATTATAAACTTACTGATTTAGAAAAAAATATTATTTTATCTCATATGTTTCCACTTGGTAACACTCTTCCTAAATATAAAGAAAGTGTATGTATTACTTTAGTGGATAAAGTTGTTGCAATTTATGAACAACAAAGATATAAATTAGGAATGAAATTAGGTGTTTATTTCTTATTTATATTCAATATGTTAACTTTACATAAATAGACAAAAGAATTTTGAACTTTTGTCTTTTTTCATGCTTGAAAATTGCAATGATTCATAGTAGAATTAGATTAAGATATGGAGGAGAAAGAGAAATGAATAG
>CANRJW010000041.1 GCA_947631035.1 uncultured Bacilli bacterium | reverse complement strand
AAAAAAACTAGAACGTACTTCTAGTTAATGTATATTACTACTCGAAGAATTTTCCGAGTTTCCTATCAATCTGGAGCGGATGATGGGAATCGAACCCACGTTATCAGCTTGGAAGGCTGAAGCTCTACCATTAAACTACATCCGCATGAACAATTAAGATTATAGCAATAAAATACTCAAAATTCAATACTTTTTTGCTTATATATGCACAAAAAAACACTATTTGCTTTAATTTTATGCAACATTTTTAAAAATAAGTCAAGTTTTTATAGAATCTATTCAGCTTTTTTGCTATAATAAACTTACTTGCTGAAATAGCTCAGTTGGTAGAGCAACGCCCTCGTAACGCGTAGGTCGCAAGTTCGAATCTTGTTTTCAGCACCATTTAGGATTTTAAAACTGGGTCTTCTCAGTTTTTTATTTGTTTTTCATTTCTGAAAATAATTCAAATAAACTTTTTTCTAAGGCCAAACTAATTTTAAAAACAACATTCAAAGATGGAGAATATTCTCCTCTTTCAATAGAACCATAATGCTTTGGACTAATTCCTGCCAACTTCGCAATTTCTTTTTGTGTTAAACCTTTTTCCAATCTAATTCTTTTGATTGTTCTTCCAAAATTTTCATTTAAATTCATATAAAACACTGTAATAATATACAGCAACTCACCTCTTTTATAATGTTATAATACCATAAATGATTAGAATGTAAACTTGAAACTACACAAAACTTTAAAATTAGGTTTTGAAATGCTATAATAAAAGGGATTTAAAGAAGTGTTACAAATGAAAAAAATTACAAATGAACTAGTAAACTGGTACCAACAAAATAAAAGGGATTTGCCATGGCGCCATACTAGTGATCCTTATGCAATATGGATTAGTGAAATTATGCTTCAACAAACAAGAGTAGAAGCTGTAATAAACTATTATAATCGTTTTATGAAAGAGATACCGACTTTAAAAGACTTGGCAAACATTAAAGAAGATGCTTTATTAAAACTTTGGGAAGGTCTTGGCTATTATAGTAGAGCACGTAATTTACAAAAAACGGCGAAAAAACTGCTAGAAGAAGGAAAAAATACTTTACCAAACACCAAAGACGAACTTCTTAAACTACCCGGAATCGGTCTTTATACCGCAGGCGCCATTCTATCCATTGCTTACCAAATTCCTACGGTTGCCATTGATGGGAATGTCTACCGAGTAATAGGAAGAGTTTATGAAATTGATGCTCCAATCAACAAACCAAGTACCTATAAAATTTATGAAGCCATCGTTGAAAAGAATTTAGCAAAAGACTATCCTAGTGAATTTACCCAAAGTTTTATGGATTTAGGAAGTCGTATTTGTACCCCCAAAAATCCGGATTGTCAAAATTGTCCTTTAAATCAAAAGTGTTTAGCCTATAAAAAAGGAACACCGGCTTTGTATCCCGTTAAAGAAAAGAAAACGGGAAAAAGAGTGGAAGAACGCAGTGTATTTTTATTTGTCTATCAAGATAAACTAGCCATTCAAAAAAGAAAAGAAACCGGACTACTTGCCTCTTTATATGAACTCCCCAATTCCTTAGAGTATGATTCTTTAATTGATATTGAAAATGCATTTCTAGACAAACAAATCAAGTATCAATCGATTATGGAAGTTGGAGAGGCAAAACACGTTTTTTCCCATATCATTTGGTATATGAAAGGGTACTTAGTTTTATTAAAAGAACCTTTAGAAGATTTTGTTTGGGTTACCAAAGACGAATTAGTAAAGAATTATTCTATTCCTAGCGCATTTTCTTATTATATAGATTATTTTTTAACAAATTTTTAAGTTTGTGAATAAAAATAATCTTTAACTACCATTACTTAATTAGGTGATGGTATGGCAAATATACATAGTGCAATTTCCTTTGGTTTAGTAAATATCCCCATTGTTTATAATCCCATTATTAAAAATAATGATACTTCTTTTAATCAGTTACATAAGAAGTGTTTAAAACGCATTCGTTATCAAAAGTATTGTGAACATTGTAAAAAAATTGTGCATGAGCCCGATTTAGTAAAAGGATATGAATATGAAAAAGGAGAATTTGTAACGTTTACGAAAGAAGAACTTTCCAATATGCAAATTGATTCGAAAGATTCGATTGAAATAATTTCTTTTGTACCATCTAGTGAAATAGATCCCTTTTATTATGAAAAAAGTTATATTTTGACAACACCTAAAAAGTCGAAAGCTTATTCTCTATTTTTAGAAGTTTTAAATAAAACAAAAAAGGTCGCTGTTGCAAAAACGAGTATTGGCAGTAAATTTTATTATGTGCTCTTACGTTATTTTGAAGGAAATATTTTAATGTCGACGATTTATTTTGAAGAAGAAATTAATATTCCTGAAGCAACTACAGAAAGTAAGTTTACGAAAAAAGAACTTGATTTAGCCATGGAACTTGTGAAACACTTATCTGGACACTTTGAACCCGAACTATATAAAGATGATTACCAAAATCAAATTAAAGAAGCCATTAATGAGAAGATTGAAGGAAAACCTATTCCAAAAAAAGCAAAAGTAAAACGACCATCAATGAAAGATTTAGTGACATCTTTACAAAAAAGTTTAGAGGTGTCTTAATTTGCAATTTGGTAAATTTGTGGCTCCAATGCTTTTGGATGAAATAGAAAAACCTTTTAATGCGAAGGACTACATTTATGAACTAAAATTTGATGGCGTAAGAGCGATTCTGGAAGTGGGCAAAAATACCTTTAAACTTTTTGGAAGACGAGGAACGGATTTTACAAGCCTCTTTCCAGAATTAAAAGAAATCCAAAAAAATATCAAGCACGATTGTATCTTTGACGGAGAAATAGTTACCTTTTTAAATGGAAAACCTAATTTTTCTAAACTTCAAGAACGAGCTCATGCCAAAAAGAAAGCCAAAATAAAAAGTTTAGTTGCAGAAGTTCCGGTCGTTTTTATGGTATTTGACCTTCTCTATTTGGATGGAACAGACTTAACAAACAAACCACTTATAGAACGTAAGAAATTATTAGAAGAATTTCCAAATACGGAAAGATTTATTAAAGTAAAATATGTAGAAGAAAAAGGAAAAGAATTATTTCAAAAAGTAAAACAAATGGACTTTGAAGGAATTGTTGCCAAGAAAAAAGACAGTGTTTATGAAATAGGAACAAGAGTAGAATCTTGGATTAAGATTAAGAATTTAAAACAAGAGAAATTTTTTGTTGGAGGTTATTTTGAAAAGAACGAGAATGCCGTTATTTCTCTTTATTTAGGAGAATACCGAAAGGATAAATTTTGTTTTGTTGGAAAAGTGTCGATGGGCAAGAAACAAAAAATGTATGAAGTTATTAAAAAAGCAAAACTTATCCCAAAATCCCCTTTTTCAGATTTCGAAGCAAAAGAATGCAAGTTTATAAAACCAACCATACAAGTTACAATTGCCTATTTAGAAAGAACTAAAGAAAATCATTTACGCCAGCCGATTTTTAAAAAATAATAACACGAAAACTTTTTGGAAAAAGGAAAACTTTCCTTTTCTTTTTTTGGTTTCTATGCTATATTTAGAGAGTAAAAATAAGTATACAAGAATACTGTTTGTAGTAGGTGGTAAATTATGGCAAAAAAGTTTTTTAAGACATTAGGAAAAGTTTTTTCCTTCATAGGAATTTTTGTAGGAGTTCTACTCATTACATTATATTTAACCGTAGTATTATTTGTACATGGGCCATCCTCAAGTGCCAAAGATTTATTTGTCACAACGATTTTGGAAACAGGACAACTTAAGTTTTTAGCCTCTTTGGTTTTAAACAAAGAGGAAATTAACGCAATTGTTTCTAAGAATTCACTAAAAGATTTAGATAGTGAAGTTGATACTGATTTAATAAGTGTTGGCAGTATGGATAAAAGTGAAGAACTTGTGGAAGTTCATGAAATTGTAGGAAATAACTTTGCAGGTAAAATGATGGTCATTAATGATCCATCCAAGGTAAGTATTGCAACGACTTATCCTTGGGGAGAATATGGTAAAGAATTAGATAAACTTGTGACCGAAAATCATGCGATTGCAGGAATTAATGGTGGACTTTATAGGTCAGATGCCAACAAAGGAGGAAGACCTCTAGGAGTTACAGTCAGTAATGGAGAAATTCAAGACATCTCTTTAGGATACACGGGACTTTATTTAATTGGCTTTGATGAAGCAAATATTTTAAGAATTATTAGTCTTGATGGTAAAAATAAAAACGATGTTGAAAATTTAGTAAAAGAAGAACATATACGTGATGCGATTGCTTTCCAAGAAGAAGCAAGTGACAGAAACAATCACTTTGTAAAACTGATTGTAAATGGTGAAAAACGGGAATTAAATGGCCTTGGTAGTGGAGCCAATCCAAGAACAGCCATTGGGCAAAGAAAAGATGGAGCGGTTTTATTCTTAGTTACGGATGGACGTGGAAAAAACGGACATTTAGGAGCTACTGCCAGTGACTTAATTGAGATTATGGAAAGTTATGGAGCGGTTAATGCTGCGAACCTAGATGGTGGAAGCTCTTCAACGATGTATTATAAGGATGAGTATTTAATGACTAGCGTCACCTTCTATTATTCCAATTCTTCATGGCGACTTCCTACTGCTTTTGTTGTAAAGGAAGGTGAATAATATGGATAAGAAAAAAAGTACTTTTAAAAAAGCATTACTTATCTATACGATTGTGCTTGCCCTTCTTGCCATTTGCTTTTTAGGGTATGTCTATGGAAATTTACAAAAATATGAAAACAATTTACTAGATAACGTTCTTAAAAACACCATTCGCAATTTGGATAAAGAAACGTTAACCTCTTATTTAAAACAAGAAAATAAAAGTACCAGCCTAGTAGATAAATATGCAGAACTAACCAAAAGAGAAGATTACACATTTGTCCTAACCAATGAAAATGCTTATGATGCTTACTTAGATGGTCGTGTTCTATTTACAATCAACGTAAAATCCCTTGGGGAAACCAGTTGTTTAGGTCTTTTGCAATATGAAAAATTTGAAATTGAAAGTATCACTCCTCATCTAGAAAAAGGTTTGTATTATTATAAGGTTGAAATTCCAAGTACTTATACTCTTTATGTCAATAACAAAGAATATAATGAAAACAAAAAAGAAGAGGAATACCCAGACTTATCTTTTATGTACTATAATGATGCGATGCCTAAAAAAGTAACGTATGAAATCACCGATTTAGAAAACGATGCCACTCTTACGATAAAGGACGAAGAAGGAAATGTTGTGAATCCTAAAGTGGAGGGTGTAAATTATAAAATCGATGGTATTACCACTATGAAAACGGAAGAAGAAGCCAAAAAAATCATTGGAGATTTTGATATTTTAACGATTGCGAAAAACTGGAGCTTATTTTTAAGCCGTGACTTAAATGGGTCTAGCTATGGTTTTTCAACGATTGAAAATTACGTACTTCCTAAAACGGAAATGTGGCAAAAAGCCTATAACTGGGCACACAATATTGACATCACGTTTATCAGTCGTCATACCCTAAAGAACCCACCATTTACGAATGAAAAAATTGAAAACTTTGTTTTCTATGGTAAAGATGCCTTTTCTTGTGAAGTTTACTTAGAAAAACATATGGTGGTTGCAGGGGAGGACCAAACCGATGTCATGCATGATACCCTCTCTTTTCTAAAAGTAGATGGTGAATGGAAATTAATGAATATTAAGGGAACAGTAGATGGAGAAAATTAATATGATAAAAGATGCTGTTGTCTTACTCCCTTGTTACAATCCCGACGAAAAAATAATGACTGCTTTTTTGACAGTGTTAAGTAAATCTTTTCAAAACATTGTGATTGTGAATGATGGATGTAGTAAGATTCATGAAGATTTTTTTAAAAAATTAGCCAAGACTTATCCGATATTTCAACATTATCGTAATTTTGGTAAAGGAAGAGGAATAAAAAATGGTTTAAATTATATTCTAAACCAATATCCCGATTGCCAAGTAATTATTACAGCAGACTGTGATGGACAACATAGTGTAGAAGATATCAAAAAATGTTATAAAGCCGCTTTAAAACATCAAGATTCTTATATTCTTGGTTATCGTGATTTTGATAATAAAAATGTTCCTTTTAAATCAAGATATGGAAATAAAATTACGAGAAATATTCTTAAAGTCTTTGTTGGCCTAAACGTTCGTGATACCCAAACCGGATTAAGAGCCATGTCAAGAACAATTGCCAGTCGACTTCTTACCGTAAGTGGTGAACGATACGAATACGAAACCAATACCTTACTTTTTTGTAAAACAGAAGATATACCAATTTTTGAAGTACCTATCGAAACCATTTATATTGAAGAAAATAAAACAAGTCACTTTAACCCTATTAAAGATTCGATATTAATTTATAAATTGTTTATAAAATACATTGTTTGTTCATTAAGTAGTTTTGTCGTCGATATCGTTCTTTTTACGATTTTTCTAAATATCTTAACCCATTTTTCTTTTGGGAAATCAATCTTTATGGCAACGATTCTCGCAAGAATTCTATCATCGCTTTATAACTACTTTGTCAATGCCAAATTGGTCTTCAAAAAAATGAATCGAACTTCATTATTTAAGTATTTTATTCTTGTCGTCGTTCAGATGTTTATTTCGGCATTTGCAGTTTCCAAGATTCATTCTCTACTTTTAATGAATCCAACTATTTTAAAAATACTTGTCGATTCCATTATCTTTGTGATTAATTTTATTATTCAAAGAGAATTTATTTTTAAAAAATAAGTTCTTTTTTATTTCTGAATGCCAAATGTTCCGGTTAGTGGGTCTTTAAAAAGATTGATGGAAGGAGGAAAGTACGTAAATAATAAAAAGGAAAAAATAAGTAATAGTAAAATAAAAAAACAAGGCTTATTACAACAAGAAATTTGATTCTTTTCCTTTAAAAAGCAAAACTCTCCCACTAAAACCGATACAAAAAAACTACTAATATTTAATACAGCTAGAGAAAACCCCATAACCCCTTGAAAGGTATAGAAAAAGACAACTAAAAAAGCTAAAGAAACTAAAATTCCTTTTGTTTTCGCACATAAATAATTAGGGTATTCCTTTTGATAAAGAAAGTTTCCTAGCAAAGTAAAAAGAAGCGTTGGAAAAAAGACCAATTTCAAATGTTCCCACGTACTTTCATTGACAGCACTAAAAAGACCAACAAATCCATTTTTATTTGACCAAAGATACGTAAAATGCAAGATGACTCCCAAAACAAAAATTAGTACAAGACTTATTCCTTCAAAAAGAAGTAAAGGCATTTTCTTTTTCATAACATCACTACTAAACTTTATGCAAAAAGTATATTTTTAAGAAAACAAAACAAACTACAAACAGGAGGAAATTATGAACGAAGAAAATGAAATCAATGTTTTAGACGAACTAAACAAAGGAGCTTGCATGGGAAGGGATGCTATTCATTTTATCTTAGACAAAGTAGAAGACGAAAACTTAAAAAAAGAACTCGACCGAGAATACAAGAAATATAAAGAAATTTCTGAAAGAATTAGTAAAACCTATCCTGAATATAGTAATGAAGAACCGCATGAAACAAGCACCATGAATAAAGTAATGACTTGGTATGGAACTGAAATGAAAACCCTCTTAGATAAAAGCACTTCTAAAATTGCTGAAATGCTTATGCAAGGAGTCAATATGGGAATTATTGAAGGAAGAAAATTACTAAATCATAAAAATACCGACGAATCTGTCCATCAAATTGTCCAAGAATATGTGGATATGCAAGAAGAAGCGGTCGAAAAATTAAAAACTTTTTTATAAAGAGAAGACTTTTTTAAGAGTCTTTTTTTGTCATAAAAAGACCTACTTTTTCTGAATAAAACCAATCTATTTTTAACATGATAAACATAGAATAAGGCAAGGAGGATTTTATGTTTGATAATTATGGAATAGAAATTGCTCAAATATTTAAAAAAGCAGAGAAAATACGAAAAGATTTAAAACATCCTTATGTTGGAAGTGAACACTTATTACTCGCTATTTTAAGTGAAGATAATGAAGTATCACGTACACTTAAAACCTATGGTTTAAACTACACCAATTTTGAAAAAGAATTAGTAAGTATTGTAGGTAAATCAAACAAAGACACTGATTTTGTTCTTTATACCCCTCTTTTAAGAAGAATCATTGAAAATGCAACAGTTGATGCCAAAGAAAATAATGGTGGTAAAGTAAATGAAAGACATTTATTTTTAGCCATGCTAGAAGAAGGAGAAGGTATTGCCATACGAATTATGATTGGTTTAGATATAGATATTGATAGCATTTACGACGAATTAAAATTTAGCTTAATAGGGAATTACAATGAAAAACTAACCATCTATCAAATTGGGAATAACTTAAATAAAAATGTCTCCCAAAAGGAAAAGACTATTGGTCGTGAAGAAGAAATCTCTTCTGTTATTGAAGCTTTACTTCGTAAGAAAAAAAGTAACCCCCTACTCATTGGAAAAGCAGGAGTCGGAAAAACCGCCATCGTAGAAGAACTAGCAAGAAGAATCAATAAAGGCCTAGTTCCCAATGAACTTTTAAATAAAACCATTGTGATGTTAGAAATGGGTTCTTTAGTATCAGGAACAAAATATCGTGGTGAATTTGAAGAACGTCTAACAAAAATTATTAAAGAAGTTATCGACAATAAAAATATTATTTTATTTATCGACGAAATCCATACCATGATTAATGCTGGGGGTGCCGAAGGCGCTATAAACGCTTCCGATATTTTAAAACCCTACCTGGCAAGAGGAGACATTAAATGTATTGGCGCGACAACTACAGAAGAATACTATAAAACCATTTATAAAGACAAAGCCCTAGACCGAAGATTCTATGCCATTCAAGTAGAAGAACCAGATAAAGAAAAAACAGAAGAAATTTTAAAAGGAATCAAAAAAGAATACGAAGAACACCACCATATTACCATTAGCGATGAAAATATTAAAGATTTAGTAAAATATGCTGACATATATCTAAAAACCAAAAGCAATCCAGATAAAACCATTGACTTACTCGATATGATTTGTGCCAGTGTTAAAGTAAAAAATGCGTCCTTTATAGAATTAGAACGATTAAATACTTCTTTAGAAAAGATAAAAAAGAACAAAGAAGAAGCCTTTTTAAAAAAGGATTATGACCTGGCTACCAAATATAAAGAGGAAGAAAATCTTTTACTAAAAGAAATAAATCAAATCACCAAAAAGAAAAAAACATCCATTACAAAGAAAGATATTTTAGAAGTGATAGAAAAGAAAACCAACATTCCTATACTAAAAGATAAAAAAGAAATATTTTTGCAAATTAAAAATAATCTAGAAAAACAAATTATAGGACAACCTGATGCAATAAAACAAATTCTAAAAAATATCTGGTTGAAACTTACTGATGATAGTAAAGTTCTTTCCATTCTTTTAAATGGACCTTCTGGAGTCGGAAAAACGGAAAGTATAAAACAAATAGCCAAAGGAATAAAGACAAATTTTATTCGATTGGACATGAGTGAATACAATTTAGATACATCCGTAAATCGTCTTATTGGAGTCAGTGCTGGTTATGTAGGATACGATGATGCATACATTTTTAGAAGCATTTTAGATAATCCATATTCTATTATTTTAGTTGACGAAATAGAAAAAGCCCACCCAAGAGTCTTAAATTTATTTTTACAAATTCTCGACGAAGGATTTGTTACTACTGCACAGGGAGAGAAAATTGATTTTACACACACCATGATTTTTATGACTAGTAATATTGTAGACACCAATAACGTCGGCTTTATAAAAGGAAACTCTTCTTCTTTAAATGAAACATTTGCTAAAGAATTTTTAGGAAGATTTAGTGATATTATTACCTTTAATTCTTTAAGTGATAACGTATTAAAAGATTACATAAAAAAGAACTTAACAAATAAAAAAATTGATTTCGATAAATTAAAAAAAGAAGCAGAATGTGAGAAATATGGTTTAAGAAATTTAAAAAAATTAATTTTAAAATATAATAACGAAATTGAACTTGAAATTCCTTTATAACTTTGCTATTATGAAAATGTAATAAGTCAATTGCAATTTAGAATTATTACGTTATTTCTTATTTATGGTCAAAGCATAAATAGTTTTCCAAAAATAGTTTAGAACGCTTTCTAAGCTATTTTTTTGT
>CANRJW010000040.1 GCA_947631035.1 uncultured Bacilli bacterium | reverse complement strand
TCGTCCTTGACTAAATTTAATGAAAGACTAAATTTCACTTCTTTGTCTTTGAACGCAATTTACTTTTTCAATTGAATAAAACGTAAAGTAAAGTATAACTAATAGTAATTTATACAAAAAAATGGTAAAATTATAGAGAAGATATAGATTTGTTAACAAAAAATTATTAAAAAGGAATGGGAGAGTATTATGGAATTAAAAAGAAAAGACTTAGCTGATAAATTTAGTGGATATCATATAAAAAATAATATTAATGATGTTGAATCAGCGAATAATTATTTAGATAGTATTATAGAATATTTAAATTTTTTTGAATATAAATCTAATGATAATTTTGTTTTTTTAGGAAGAAAAAAATTTATTTATGATGAAATTGTTGATATTTTAAATGGTAAAACTAATGTCGATAAACCAATTTATTTTGTTTTAGGTTCTTTAGATGAATTTATGTGCAATAGTAATTTTATTTATCCGAGTGAAGATGATTACATGAATAATAGAGAAAAGAATGATAAATATATGGCAGATGGCAATATTTGTTTAGAAGAAAAAAATTGTATTACTAATATTATAAATTTAATGCGTGAAAAGTTGCTAAATAAAACTGATTATACTAATGAAAAGGATTTAACAACAGGAGATTTAACTAAAGAAGAAGCAATAAAATTATATGTTGAAAAATTTGGAGGATATCCAGAATATTTATTTATGGGAGCATCTGAGGAAACCATAAAAAATAAAATTATTGAAGCCTTAAAATCTGGAAAAGAAATTACGGCTGAAGATAAAGATGTAGATTATTAAAAGATTAAAAATAACACTTCAGTTGATTATAAGAATGCTTGTAACGTTCTTGGCTTAAGTAAAGCAATGAGACATCATTTTATATTCCATTTAAAACTAAAAATGCTTAATAATTAGCATTTTTTATCATTTGGTGATAAAATATTTAATCAAATTAAGAGGTGTTTTTTGTATGAATAAGGACTATAAATTAGAAAGTGCAACGAAAGATGATATAGAATTATTGATATCCTATAAATTAGCGAGCATTTTAGATTATGCAAAAGACTTACCGCCAAAAGAAGTTGAAAAAATAACGAATTATGTTAAAACGACCATTCCTACCCAAATTAATGAATATGAGATTATTATAATCGACAACCAAAAAGTTGGATGTTTGTTATTAGAAAAATATGAAGATGGTATTTTATTAAATGAACTATATTTAGATAAAAATTATCGAAGAAAAGGTATAGGTACAAATTTATTAAATCATATACTAAGTAATAACTCGAAAGTTTATTTATGGGTTTATAAAGAAAATACTCCTGCTTTAAATTTATACAAAAAATTAGGATTTAAAATAAAAGAAAGAACGAAAACTAGATATTTTATGCAATATGATAAAAATTGTAAATTATAATATAATTAGATTGGTAAAGTTTGAAAGGAAAGGAAAAATATTATGAAAGAATATGTTGTGGATTATACTAACGAATTAGAATATCGTAAATTAGAAAGAGCAGTAAAGAAATACAATATGGTAGCCTTTAAAAAATTATTTTTTGAATATTATCCAGCCTTACGTATTGGCAATTTTTTAGGAGAAAAAGTAGAATCAAATAAAATGGATGGAACTGAAACTTATGAGTTAAAATTACCAAGTGATAAAATGTTTGCTCGAGTACATGGTGACATAAAATTAATTTATACAGTTTGTGAAAAAGCCAAAAAGGTATTATTAGATTCTATCGAACCCAAAGAGATTTTATTAGAAAGTAATACATCGGATTTAATTAAATATAAAGGCGTTATGATTAGTAAGACAAATACTGCTAAAGATAAGTTTAAAGTTGATTTATTAAATATGTTAAGTTCTAGTAATGATAATAAAAAGTATTAAAACTGAAAAATGGATTCAAGAGGTTTAAAATATGTTGGATTTGTGGTGATTGCTTTGAAGGATAATGATAATGAATATCTATTAGATGCTTATAACAACCTTGTCTTTCAAATAGTTGGCTGTGATTTACAACCTATAGAACAAATAAAAAGGAATGATACGTTCATGACCCAATATCCGGATAGTAACATAAAAGAAATTGGACGAGTACTCAAAAAATATTACAAATTGAAAGAATTAGGCATTGATTACTTATATAATTATGACTACTAAATAAAGTAAATTCCTTTTTAATGACCTTGATAAAAAATAAAGAAAAATAGAGTCAGCAAACTTAAGAAAATCAATAAAATTCGAATCGAAATCATTCCCAATTTAGAAGTTGCTTTTAAATCTTCGGGAAAATACATTTGATAATTATCAACAAAATCAAGATAATGAAGAGCTTCTTCATTTAATAAAGAGGCATCCATTTCATTTTGCTTCAATATATCAATTAAGTTATCTATCGAAAATTGCAAATGTTCTTTATAAAAATTCGCTATCTCTTCCTTAGATTGAAAAGCACCATTTTGAATACTGTAAGAAAGAGCACTCATAAGAATTGTTTGTAAATCATGAAAAACAATTTCATGAAGCGTATTTCGATATTCTTCTGTTTTATTGGCAACTTTAAAATAATATAGACTAGAAATTCGCGTAAATAAACTTTCCATTATGTTTTTACTTACAAAAGTAGACATGGCATTTTCTAGTTGAATAGCTAATCCATTGGTAAAATAAAGTTGCTTTATAAAATCAATCCCTACAATATTGGTAAGAAAATTAGCAATCGCCACTGTATCTTTATAGCCACTAAATAAAAAAGCATCGGGATATAAACATTCGTTGAGCATTTCCGTAAATCCTTCATTTAAGTACATATTTAAAACCGTTTTATTAGGCATCGCCACTTCAAAACCACTTTGTACTAAATCGATTTCTTTGTTATATTTGGTACTAGCCATATGAAAAAGTTCATGACTTAGAGTTGTTAAAAAGATTCGTTTTGCCTCTTCTTCTTGTACATCTTCCGTCCATTCTCCCAAAAAGAAAGGTTTAAAATCCGTATTAATAGTAATCTTATTCTCTTTAAATAAATAGCAAGTTTCCTTTTCTTTTTCTGAAAACGCAAAAGTTAAAGTTTTTAAATTAGTATAAAAATTTTCTCTAGCATTTTCCGGAATAAAAGATTCCATTTGTTTTAAGATAGGGATAATACTTTTTTGCTTAACTAATTCTTGATTGGAAAGAATAATTTCTTCTAACATAGACATACACCCTATTCTTTATTTTTAGTATACCATATCCTTATCAATATTTGTTTATTTTCAGCACTTTTAATTCTTCAAATTCGCCATTTTTCCCTATTTTATAAAGTTTTTTTGAATTTTTTAGAAATGTTTGCTATAATAGGGTTCGGAAAGAAGGAAGAAATATGAAAAAAACAGTATTAATGCTTTTAATGGCCCTAAGTTTAATATTACCAACAAAGGTATTTGCTGAAAAAATAGATATATCAAAATATACAACTTTAAATTTAGAGGAAACATTAAAAGATGAGCAATCTTATAATTCAGAATTTAGTTATGATATTACGGGGTATAGTGAAAATGATAACCAAGTCCCTATCTATTTATTTAGAGGTAAAGGATGTTCACATTGCGAAGATTTCTTAACGTATTTAGGAAATGATTTAGTAAAGAATTATGGCTCTTATTTTAAACTTGTTTCTTTTGAAACTTGGAGCAATAATGCCAATTCTCAATTACTAAGCAAAGTAGCTGATTTCTTTGGAGAAGTGCAATATGGAGTACCTTTTATCGTAATTGGTGACCAACATTTCTCTGGTTATGCTGAAGAATTAAATGGTGAAATTGAAGAAGCCATTATGACCCTTTATAATAGTAAAGAAAAAGACCGTTATGATATTTTTGAAGAAATGGGAAAAGAAGAAACAACGAATGAAAAATCCAGCTCTGCTTCTATTATTTGGAATATCATTATAACTTCTATTGGAGTTTTAATTGTGATTGCTTATAACAACTATACCAAAAATGAAATTCTAAATGCCTTAAATAAAAAAGGAAAATAAGCGTTCCAAAAAAACGCTTTTTTTAATGAAAAAATTTAATAAATGGGAATATTAAATATTGAAAAAATATGATACAATAATAAACAGATAGAATAAAAGGGGAAATTCGAATGGAGATTGAACAAAAAAAGCAAGAATATTGCAACTATATTGTCGAACTGGCAACAAAGCGATCATTCCCTAAAAAAATGGAGAATTTGAATGCTTTATTGTTGCTTTATTATCAATTTTGTGAACGTTATCAAATTGATCCCTTTCATATTCAAGTGAAAAAGGCTTTAGATTCTTTATATATTTTAGAAAGTGAACCCTTAATTTTTGATATAAACCAAGAAAAGTATGAACAAGCAACGACCCATTTAGAAAAAGTTTTAAAAAACAATGAGAAAAAACTGGAAGATGGATTATCTTTAGAAGAAGCCAAAATAATATTAGATTTTGTTATCCAAAAAGCGCGTCACCTTTTGATTACTTGTTATCATGTAGATATAGAAAACAATTCTTTAAACGACTATAGTAAAATTACCCAAGAAATTACTATGAATTTATTAAAAGAATATAATCTTTCCATAACCATAAACAATGACACCATTTTTACCCATTTAGAAAAACCAACGCATTTTTTTGGCACAGTTGCATTTCCCATACTAGAAAGTGGAAAAGTTAAAATAAAACGTTTTTTAATTGATGCTACTTATCGTCGTTATTTTACCTTTTTAAACAACCATCAAGGTTTACTAAATAAGATAAGCCTTGTTTCTCCTCAAGTGGGATATTATGTTTGTCAAAGTGAGAAAGGAAAAACTTTTTCTACCGAGTTATTAAAAAATGGTTATGTGTTATTAACCCCTGAAATTGCCAAAATTTATGGTTCTAGTTTTGCTCTTCATACCTTTTCAGGAAGCGAAGAAAGTCTAAAACGTTGTCTTTTAACTGAAGACCAAGCGTATTTAGAAGACATAGTAAACCAACAAGAAAAACTACAATTTAATAAAGAACAATTGACCAAACTAGGTTTTACTTTTGAATAGAAAGTTAGAAATACAAATTCTCTATATAAGATTTATACTGTTTAATTTCTTTTATAAAGATAGAGGGTTTTAGATAAGGAACCAATAAAAAACAGGCATTTTTGGTTCTTGTTAAAGCAACATAAAATAGTCTTCTTTCTTCTTCATATAAAAAGGAGTCTTCGTCTTGCAATAAATGCAGAATTGTTTTATTTTTTCTTTTAGCAGGAAGACCGAGTTCACTATCGACGAGGTTAATTAAAATAACATTATCACTTTCTAATCCCTTTGATTTATGAATGGTTAAATAACGTAAAACTTTTCGACAATTTTCTAAAGTAAAGTAGCCATTTTCTTGCCAAGTGATTTTTTCTTTTGAAAGATAAGAATAGATATCAAAATTGTTCCTTCCAAGGATTAAAATTTCTCCCTGCTCAATTTTTTGAATCGTTTTGAAAAGAATTGTTTTTGGATTCCAATAATAACAAAGTTTTAACGGCTTTGCTAAATGTTTCGGACTTTTTAAATCTTTTTTTACCTGACGCGCATTTTGCATCACAAAGTCTCCTGCCACATGAATTAATTCTTGACTATTACGATACGTATTTTCTAATTTAAAGGTCTTAGTTCCTTGAAAATATTCTTGAAAGTTTAAAAAGATATTTAAGTCACACCCTGAAAACCGATAAATAGATTGAAAGTCATCCCCAACGACCGTTAAATTAGCATCGCTATTATGAACCACGGACGTCATAAAATCCAAACGAAGTTTTGAAGTATCCTGAAATTCGTCGATAATAATTTCTTTGTAATGACAAATCTTTTTCTTTTGACAACACTCCATCGCCTTTTTGATTAAATCATCAAAATCATAGTAGTAGTTCTGCGTTTTTTCGGTTTCATAAACTTCTATTATGGCATAGATAAGAAATAAAAGAGGATTGTCTTTCTTCTTTTTAAAGAAGTTTTTAAAGTCTTCTTTGGTTAAGTTATTGGTACTATATAAAGAAATAAAAGTAGCAATTAATTTTTCACATTCTTTATGCTCTTCGGTAGTCAAGAAGGTTTGGTATTGCTTTTTCGTAATAAAAAACTTTTTCGTAAGAAGAAAAAACTGTTTTTTTAAAAAGGCATTTGTATAAAGCTTTTCTTGAAAAAAGATGTGAATCACCTCTTCTAAAAGAGTAGCAGGAGCAAGTTCATAGTAGAAATCTTCTCGTTTTAAAATATCGATAGCAAGTTTATGAAACGTAAAAACGGGAATACGAGGATTCTTAATTTTATCTTTTAAACTCTTGGTAGCTTCATTTGTGAAGGAAATACACAAAATATCTTCTGGAGAAACTCCCTTGATTTCCAGTAAATACTTAATTTTGCCAATCATGGTTAAGGTTTTGCCACTTCCGGCTCCAGCTACAATCAAAGAATATTTTTGAGCTTCACAAATAGCTCTTATTTGATTTTCGTCCAAAGGATACCCATTTATAATAAAAAAATCTCTGTTCATAAAAAACTATTATAAAAACTTTTGCTTGTCAAAGAATGTCGTTTTAAAGGAGAATGTTTAAAATTTTGTGCTTTTTATGATATGATAAAGATAGTGAAATTAAAGGTGATGTTATGTATCGTAGAACTTATGCAACGATTGATGGAACAATTTTAGAAGAAAACGTTAAAAAAATAAAAGAAAACTATAAGGATTATAAATATTACATTGGTGTTGTCAAAAACAATGCTTATCACCATGGAATAAGAGTGGTGCAAAACTTAATAAGAGGAGGCATTAATTATCTAGCTGTTTCTTCTTTAGAAGAAGCGATGAGTACGAGAAAAATAACCCGTTCTACACCTATTTTGGTTTTAGAACCAGTGGATTTAACTTTTATCGACGATGTAATCAATAATAAAATTACGATTACAATCGAAAGTTTAGACTATTTAAAAGAGTTAAATAAACTAAATCTTCCTTATGAAATAAAAGTGCATTTAAAATTGGATACCGGAATGAATCGTTTGGGCTTTAAAACGAATAAAGACGTGAAGGAAGCATTAAAAATCATTGAAAAGAATGACAAACTTTTTTTAGAGGGAATCTATTCCCATTTTATGACAAGTGGAATTCAAGATATTTATTACGACCAACAAATAAAGACTTTTTTAGAGTTAACCAAAGATATTGATTTGAATACTATACCCATTGTTCACTTTGATAGAAGTTTAACATTTGTTACGCACGAAAAACTTTCTTTTGTAAATGGAGTACGTTTAGGTATTGTCCTTTTTGGGTTCAACGGAAGCCGTAATAGTAGTGGTCTTAAAGGAGCTCTTAGCGAATTTAAAAGAAACCTTTATGTCAAAAAACATCATTTAAGTCCAGCAATTTTAAAAAATGATTTAAAGGTTAAAACCGCTGTTGCTTTATATTCGGAGGTAATGTCTATTCGTAAAGTAAATAAAGGAGAAGTCGTTGGTTATAATGCTAGCTTTAAAGTAAAAGAAGAAGGATATGTTGCGACCATTCCGATTGGATATGCTGATGGAGTAACGAAAGAATTTGGATGTGTTGTGATTCGTAAGAAAAAGTATCCGATTATCGCTGATTCCATGGATATGCTCATGGTTCTTGTGGATAAAAGTGTTAAAGTGAAAGATAAAGTGGAAATTTTTGGAGATACTATAAGTATTAAGGAAGTAAGTCATGCATTACATACCAATGCTTATCATGTTTTTAATCAAATTAGTAATCGCGTTGTTCGTGTCCATAAAGATGAAAATGGTGAAGTAGAGGTTATGTATTAGGAGGGATATACTGTGGATTTTGAAATACTGATTTTAGGAACAGATGCCAATGCGTACTATATGGCAAGATGTTGTTATGAAGCCTATCACAAAAAAGCTTATGTAATTGGAAAAGAACGCTTAGCCTTTACGAAATTTTCAAGTATTCTAGAAGTTTCCTATGAAGAAGACATTTGGCAAGAAGAGGGATTTTTAAGAATACTCGAAAGTTTTGCCAAAGAACATAAAAATAAAAAAATTCTTTTAATTAGTACCAATGAAACCTATGTTGAATTTATTGCCAAAAATAAGGAAAAATTAAAGAAGCAATACGTTTTTAACTATCCAAGTTTAGAAGTCATTAAAAGCTTAACCAATAAAGAAAACTTTTATAAAACGTATGAAAACTCAAATTTAAGTTTTCCCAAAACCATTTACTATGATGTGGTAAAAGAAAAAAAGATTCCTGCTATCTCATATCCTTGTATTTTAAAACCAGCGAATGTGGTAGAATACAATCATCTTCGCTTTGAAGGGAAAAACAAGATTTATAAAATTGAAACGGAAGAAGAGTTAAAAAGAACATTATCTTTGATTAAAGAAAATGGTTACAAAGATAAAATGATTTTACAAGAGTTTATCCCGGGCGATGATTCTTATCTTTTTGATGCGGTTGTGTATGTTAACACCAAAGGAAAAGTAGAGTTTATGAGTTTTGCTCAAATCGGTTTGCAAGAGCATACAAAATCGATGGTTGGAAATGCTGCGGTATTACTAAATGGCTTTAATACGACAAAAGGAGACACCGTAAAAATGAGTGAAGATATTCGTGCGTTTATGGAAAGCATTCACTATACGGGTTTTGCTGAGGTGGATATGAAATACGATGCCCGCGAAAATTGCTTTAAAGTTCTTGAAATTAATGCTCGTCAAGGAAGATGCAGTTATTATGTAACACCAATGGGCAAGAATTTAGTCCAAGTTTTAGTAGAAGACGTGTTAGAACATAAAGAAAATCCTTATACTTTACTAACCGATAAAGTCTTGCTTTCTTTTGTCCCCAAAGGAATTGTTAAAAAGTATATTACCAATGAAGAATTTAAGAAAGAAGCCTTGAAATCTTGGAAATCTGTGGTAAAACCGATGGATTCAAAACTGGATAAAAATTTCAAACGTTTCTTGCTTTTGCGTAAAAGATGGTTTCATTATTATAAAGAATACAAAAATGGGTATTGGAAATGAGGAAATAATATGTGTGGAATTGTAGGATTTGTAGATCAACATAAAAAAAGTGAAAAAAAAGAAATTATTAAAAACATGGCCGACCGTATTAAGCATCGTGGCCCCGATAGTGAAGGATATTATGTGGATTCTTTTGTTGCTTTAGGCCACCGAAGATTATCGATTATTGATTTAACCAAAAATGGAGCCCAACCCATTTATAATGAAGATAAGACCATGGCAATTGTGTTTAATGGAGAAATTTATAATTATGAAAGTTTAAAAGAAGAGTTAGTAAAAAAAGGCCATGTTTTTAAAACCAAGACGGATACCGAAGTCATTCTGCATGGTTATGAAGAATATAAAGAAAAACTTTTTAGCCGTTTGCGTGGAATGTTTGCCTTTGTGATTTATGATAAAAAGAAGCAAGAATTAATTGGTGCCAGAGACCATTTTGGAATCAAACCATTCTATTATTATAAAAAGAAAGATGCCTTTTTCTTTGCATCAGAAATAAAAGCTTTCTTAGAACATCCCGATTTTCAAAAAGAAGTAAATACCGATGCTTTAAAAATGTATTTGATTTTCCAATATTCTGTTCATGCAGAAACATTTTTTAAAGATGTGTTTAAATTACAACCAGGTCATTATTTTAAATATAAAAATGGCAAATTGTCGATTAAAGAATATTTTAAGGTGGAGTATGCAAAAACAAAGAAACCTTATGAAACTTATAAAGAAGAACTAAAAAATGTTTTAGAGGATTCCATTCATTACCATCAAATTACAAGTGATGTTGAAGTGGGTTCCTATTTATCCGGAGGAGTCGATTCTTCTTATGTTGTAAGTGTTGCCAAACCAGATAAGACATTCTCTGTTGGCTTTGATTTACCCGGTTTTGACGAAACAATGCTTGCTAAAGATTTATCGGATTTATTAGAAATTCAAAATTATCAAAAAAAGATTACGAGTGACGAATTTTTCGATATTTTACCAACGATTATGTACCATACAGATGAGCCACATGCCAATCTTTCTACAGTTCCTTTATACTTTTTATCGGGACTTGCAAGTGAACAAGTAAAAGTAGTGTTATCCGGAGAGGGAAGCGACGAAATGTTTGCAGGATATAATGAGTATTACGAACCCTTATTTCTTCGTTTATACGCAAAACTTCCGTTAGCACTTAGAAAATCTCTTGCAAAAATGGCATCTCCCCTTCCACATTTTCCCGGTCAAAATACGATTAAACGTTATGGTAGACCTTTTTATGAACGTTATATTGGTCATGGTTCTTTTATAACAGAAGAGGAAGCCAATGAAATTTTAGCTCCCAATCTACGAAATGGTGAAACTATCGCTGATGTTATAAAACCTTACTACGACAAAGTAAAAAATCAAGATGAAGTCACAAAAAAAATGTATATCGATATGCATTTTTGGTTACCACAAGACATATTATTAAAAGCAGATAAAATGACAATGGCCAATTCCTTAGAACTCCGTGTTCCCCTTTTAGATAGTGTTTTATTTGCTTATTCCAAACAAATACCCACCAAATACTTAGTAAAAAAGAAACAAACCAAGTATTTATTCCGTGATATTGCCAATGAAAAAATACCGGAAGAATGGTCCAAAAGAAGAAAACTTGGTTTTCCGGTTCCTTTTTCCAAGTGGATAAGAGAAGAAAAGTATTACCAAATGGTCAAAGACATGTTTAATGAATCTTTTGTATCAAAATTTTTTGACAAAGATTTTATTAACCAATTGTTAAATGATCACTATAATAATATTAAGAACAATGGTCGTAAAATTTATAATATTTACATGTTCTTGATATGGTATAAGGTATATTTTGTAAAAAATTAAGGAAATTTGCAAAAATTTA
>CANRJW010000039.1 GCA_947631035.1 uncultured Bacilli bacterium | reverse complement strand
AACGCCCTTATTATGGACGTTTCTCTTTCATTCAATTTTCACTTTTTGAAACTGGAATTTACTTTTTCATTTCACGAACTCAACAAGAAGTTTCTAATTTTCTAAATTTTCAATCTCTTCTTTAGGCATATCCAATTCTTCGATAGTCTCTTTTTCTTCTCCTGGCATTTCTTTCTTATATTTTTGTTCTGCTTCGATTTTTTCAGCCCACATAGATAAGAAACTTTGCGCAGAATCTTCTCCTCTAGTTAATATAAATTGATTTAAGTATTCTTCTCCACCTAATTTTGCAATAGTTTCGGGTGAATAAATTTGTAACCAATCCGGTAAATCCATAGTATTACGTTTAAATGTAAATAGATTTTTCATTTGTTCGGTTGTAATATTAGAAGTTTCTATACCACCATCTTCTTTAACAAAAGAAATATCTTTTAAAGCAAGACCAACTTGTAAAGAAGCCCATTTCATAGTTTCTAAAGCATCTTTTGCTCCAATACGGTCAATCATATTGGCAAGTTTTAAAGAAAATAAATATTGAAAATTATTTAAAATATCATTTAATTTGTTTCTTAGTTCTTTTGTATAATATTGAGTAGATAAAGCAAATTCCATTAAGAAGAACCAATCATTGGTATTTTGAGTACTCCAATGTCCATAAGAAACTCTTTCTTTTTCGTCTTGGAATTTTTGACTTAACTCACTCATTTTATCTGTAAGTAAACTTGGTAGAGTAACACCAAAGAAGTTATTGGCATCCCCTGTGCGCCAACTAGGAGAAATACATCCAGCTTCTTCAAATTTATTATAAACAGCCATATTGCCATCAGTTAAATCAATGGTAACTTCAATGCCTTCCTCGTCATAACTTGCTTCTGAGGTTGGTCTTGCATAAACATCAAATGTTGGATAGTTTTTGCGATTACAAATCAAAGACATGGTAACACCATAATAACCTAATTTTCGACTATCAGGATAAGGGTCCTTATTTCCAAAGATAGCAATTTCTTCTCCTTCAGCATTTTCTTTAATGCATTCCTTTAATTTAATATTGGCAGTATCTTTAAATAAATAATATTCATGAACATTTTCCACTTCACCATTTTTATTTTTAACTTCTGTAATTGTATGATAACCTAATTGGAATTTCTTAACACCAACTAAATAATGATAGAAAACCATGACAGGCATTTCTTCACAGGTATCAAAATTTTCATAAGCAAAACGAGTCGTTCTTTTATGAATTTTTACTTTATCTAATTCTTCCCAATAACGATAAGCATCTTCTAATAAAGACGTTTTGACATAATTTGGCAAGTTTTGTAAATCAATACCGTAAATACTAAACATTTGATTGTAAACAAGTTCAGAAATATGATGTATTTTTACATTTCCATTGGCATCAACACTACGATATAAAACAACTTCTCCTTCTGGATTGGCATATAAATTTATAATTTGAAAATCTTTATTATTGGCACTTACATCGACCAAACGATTCAAATCAAAATCAGCTTCTAAGTATTCGATTGGATTTTGCGTAATAGATTTATATTTTCCTAAATTGACACGCACATTTGAACAACTACTTAAAGCTTGTGGTGTTACTTCCATCCACTCTTGTTTTGTATTTAAAGAAGCATCAACATCTACCATAAACATTTGGTAAGGTATATCTTCTCTTTTTAATCCTTTTGATAATCCAACTAGTATTTTCATTGTCACACATCCCTTTATATTATTATTCTTTTATCTGTTTAAAATTATAACATAAGTAACCAAGAAAATCTATAATTTTGACACAAAAAAATGAGTTCTAATCCATATCAATAGAACCCATTCTTCTTTTAGAACTTCAAACTTCTATCTACTAAACCCTTGCTCTTGCTTTTCATATTTATTAGCATGCATAGCATAGTAACTTTGATATTCTTGAAACATTTCTTGAGTCTCTGTTGCTGTATCGGCATATTTTCCCATAAAATCTTTTAAAACAGCATCTATGGAGAAAAAGTATTCCTCACATCTATGAACACCATCGTCTGCTAAATAGGTTACATAAATCCCTTCTTGATTTTTTTCTAAACATATTTTTTGTTCAGCATAAACGCCAAAACTAAAAAAATGAGAATCAATACGATGGTTTTTTAATACTTTTTCAAAGCATGCAATCGCCAATTTTTCTTGTTCATTTAATTCTTCTCTTTTCATAATCACTTCTTCTTTCTAATTTAATTTGTACATAGAAAAACATTCTTTTTCTTGAAGAATGTTTATTTTACAAATGGTATTAAAGCCATAAATCGAGCATATTTTACTTGTTCAGCAATATGTCTTTGATGTTTTGCACATGCTCCAGTCATACGTCTTGGCATGATTTTTCCTTTTTCATTAATATATTTATTAATAATCATTACATCTTTATAATCAACGCTTTTTCCAGCGCACATTTGACATATTTTTTTCTTTTTTCTACGAAACTCTGCCATTTTCCTTTTTCTCCTTTCTAAAATGGTAAATCGTCATCACTTAAAGCAATTTCGTCACCAAAATCTTTAAATGGATCTTCTGAAATATCAGAAGTTGGAATATCCATAGATGTATCATGAGCATTGTCATAAGTTCCCATACTTGCTCCATCATTATTACTATTTCTAGAACCTAAAAAGGTACAATTATCACAAACAATGTCCGTCGTATATCTTTTTGTGCCATCGTTAGCATCATAACTTCCCGTTTGAATACGACCCTCAACAGCCACTTGGCTACCTTTAGAACAATATTTACTAATATTTTCAGCTTGTCTACGCCATGCTACACAATTAATAAAATCTGCCCCACGTTCACCATTTTGGTCTTGAAAAGGACGTGATACTGCTAATGTAAAACGGGTCACCGTTGTTCCACTGGCAGTCGTACGCATTTCCGGATCTCTCGCAAGTCTTCCAATTAAAATTACCTTATTCATATTTCTTACTCCTCATCTAATCGAATAATTAAGTGTCTTAAAATATTTTCATTAATAGATGCTTTACGATTTAATTCACTAACAGCATTCTTATCAGCTTCAATATTCATAACATAATAGTATCCACTAATTTCTTTCTTGATTGGATAAGCAAGCGTTTTTTCACCTAATTCATTGAATTCTACAACTTTTCCTTTGTTTTCAGTAACGTAGCCTTTCATAGCTTCTGCTGTTTTTTTCACTACATCACTTTCATTTGTAGATTTTACAATGAACATAACTTCATATTTATTCATTTCTACACCTCCTTATGGTCTATTTGGCTTTAAATTTCTTTAAAGCAAGGAGTAAATTCATACTCGCAAATGATTATAACAAAAAAATAGGTACTTGTAAATTCTTTTTTCCCTATTATAACGTATTCTTTCTCATTTTTTTATGAAACTTCTAATCTTTGGAATTTCCAAAAAAGCTTAATAAATGTAAAAAGATATTGATATAGTCCAAATATAAGTTTAGAGCATTGATAATACTTAGGTTATCAGTCGGAATATCGATTTCCATTTCAGACATTCTTTTTAGTTTTTGAACATCATAAGCCGTAAATCCGATAAAAATGAGTAAACTAATACAAGAAAGAGCAAAATCAAAGTTGGTATTCGCTAAAAAAAGATTTAAAATGTAGCAAAGCAATACCGCAAATAAAGCCATCATTAAGTAAGTACCCATTTTAGTTAAATCTAGTTTGGTAAAAAAGCCAATGAGAGCAAAGATTAAAAACACGACTCCAGCAATAAGAAAAATAAATAAAATAGATGTTAATTGATAAACGATAAAAATAGAAGAAAAAGTAAGTCCTGATACAAAACTATAAAGTATAAAGAAGATTCTCGCTGTGGTTTTATTCATTTTTCTAACTCTTGCGGATAAATAAATAACTAGAGCTAATTCAATAATACATAAAACGATATAAACTGGTCCACTAAAAACATTAATAAACATTCTTTCATTCATTGAAACAACAAAACCCGTTGCAAAAGTAATCAATAGACCAATAAACATCCATAGAAAAGTTTTACTCATTAAATGATTTGACATAAATTTCCTCCTTTTTATACTATATGTCTATCCTTTTATTTTAAACATTGAATCGGAAGTAAACAATATCGCCATCTTGCATCAAATAGTCTTTTCCTTCCAAATAAAGTTTCCCAGCTTCTTGAACTTTTTTTTCGTCTTTTAATTCTTCTAAATCATTAAATTTCATAATCTCAGCTTTAATGAATCCCCTTTCAATATCACTATGGATTAAACCAGCACATTTTTTAGCATTGCATCCTTTTTTAAATGTCCAAGCACGCACTTCGTCTTTCCCCACAGTAAAGAAAGTTTCTAAACCAAGTAAATCATAAGTAGCAAATATCAAGCGGTCTAGTCCACTCGCATTGATTCCCAAATCTTTTAAAAAAGCTTTCTTTTCACTTTCCTCAAGTTCAGCTAGTTCTGATTCCATTTTGGCACACATGACAATGACACTAGCCTTTTCCTTTGCAGCATACTCGGAAACTTGTTTGGTATAAGGATTTTCCCCAAGAACAACATCGTCTTCTAAAACGTTAGCAACATAAATTAACGGTTTTAACGTAATAAAGTTAAATGGTTTTAAAATAAGCAGTTCTTCTTCGTCAAACCCACAAAGACGTAAAGGTTCATTCTTTAGTAAAGATTCTTGGGCTTTTTTTAAAGTTTCTACTTCTTTTAAAGCTTCTTTATCTTTCGTCGTCTCGGCTTTCTTAGCAATTTTTTCAATCCGATTTTCAATAATTTCTAAATCAGCCAATATTAATTCAACATTAATAATTTCAATATCTCGGATAGGGTCTACGCCACCTTCTACATGAATAATGTTTTCGTCTTGAAAACAACGAACAACTTCAACAATAGCATCGACTTCACGAATATGTGATAAGAACTTATTACCAAGTCCTTCTCCTTTGGATGCTCCCTTAACTAACCCCGCAATATCCGTAAATTCAAAAGTAGTTGGAACTAAACTATTGGGTACATAAAGATTTTCTAAAAAAGCAAGCCTTTCGTCAGGAACCGTTACAACCCCTACATTTGGGTCAATTGTAGCAAAAGGATAATTCGCAGCTAAAATGTTTTTTTTCGTTATGGCATTAAACAAAGTCGATTTTCCTACATTGGGAAGACCCACAATTCCAGCTTTTAATGACATGTTCTTCACCTCACTATAATGTTGGGAATACGCCTATTCCTATTGGAAGTCCTACTATATACCAAACAATTAAAATTGTCAATAATAGAACAAAGGTAATAGCAATATACGGAAGTTGATATTTAATCGCTTTTAAGATATTAACTGGAGATTTTCTTTGATTGTATTTTTCTAGTAAAGACAAATAGATAACAAAGTAAGCAAATAAAGGAGTAATCCCTATTGTAACACATTCTCCAAAGCGAAAAACCACTTGCGCAAATTCCGGAGAAATTCCAGCATTCATAAATACCGGAACAACGACTCCAGATAAAAGTGTCCAACGATTAACAGAAGATGGCATAAAGATAGTTGCTACGGCACTGACAATGAATAAAAGAATAATTAACGGAATCGCCGTAAACGATGTACTATTCATAAGTGCGGATAGTGCAGTGACAATTACAGTTCCAATATTGGTTTTTTTAAAGACATTAATGAAAATAGAAGCAAATAAAATAAGTACCAATATTTGACCAATTCCATCTAATGAATGTCCTAAATCTTCACATAATTCATGGTGATTTTTAATCGTTTTAGCTCCAATTCCATAGAAAAATCCAATAATAATCATGCCAAACGTAATAATGAAAACAAATCCGCTACTAAAAAAAGAGTTGTAACTAAAGAGTTTATCAATATAAAAGGCTTGACTATTATCTAAGAATTTTCCTGATAAAGGAAGTCCCGGAATAATATTGTATAAAAAGATAATAAAGTAAGCACAGAAAGCTAAGAAAGCTAAAGCGAGTCCTTTTCTTTGTTTTTTATCTAAGGTTACTTCTTCAGATAACTCTTCCTCTGCAAATTCATATTTATCTAATTTATAGACTAAATATTTTTCCGTTATTTGCGTAATAAAGAAAGCAAGTAAAAAAACAGCTACCAACATAATGAGTAGAAAACTAGTGGTTTCAATCACATAATTACCATCTAAAACATGAGAAGCAAGGGTGGTTAAAGAAACCAAAGAAGAATCAATACTTGTAAAGATTAAATTGATTCCATACCCACAAGTAAGAGAAGCAAAGGAAGTTACAATTCCTAATGTTGGATTTCTTTTTCCTACTTCAAACAAAATAGCACTTAAAGGAAGCATAATGATAAAGGATAAATCACCAATCATGCCCAGTAAAATACAAATGAGAACTAAAACAAAAGTGACATTGATTTTTTTTGCATTTTTTGTTAATAAAGTAAAGGCTACTTTTAAAAATCCACTCTTTTGCATAATGCCAATACCAATTAAAATAATAATAAAACTACTTAAAGGTGCAAAAGACATAAAGTTGGATATGGTACTCGTAAAAATATATTTAAGACCACTTAAACTAAATAAAGAAGTTACCTCAGCAATATAGGTATTATATTCTAAAGAAGTTGTACTAATTCTTCTTGAAGTTGCTTCTATTCCTAAAGCCCTAAATATTCCACTAAGGACAATCGTTACTCCTATCATGAATAAAAGACTCATAATGGGATGCAAGGTTATTTTTTCTTTTATTTTATTTACATTCATTTGAATCACCTAATACTTTTTTTAATTTTTTTTGAAATTCCAAACGTTCCATCATAATTTCTCTTCCACAATGGACACATTTGATTTTAATATCCACACCCACTCTTGTAATTACCCAAAGATTGGTTTTACAAGCATGGGGTTTTTTCATAATTACAAAATCATTTAATTTATATTCCTTGTTCATGATGTACCTCAATTTGCGTATATGGTATTTTTATTTTATCTTTATCATATAGCGTTTTTATAATTTTTAAAGCATCTCTTTTTATTTGCCATTGTTTTTCTTGGCTACAATAAAAACTGATGGTATATTTGACCGAACTATCGGAAAGTTCAGAAATTCCTAAATAAGTTGGTTCTTTTTTGACCCCCGGTATTTTTTTAATTTCCGTAAGAATTTTTTCAATGGTTTTCTCGACTTTGGTTGTTTTTTCTTCATAAGCCGTTGGAATATCAATAAAAATATTTGCTAGTTCTTGACTAATGTTCACGACTTGGTCAATGTTACGATTGGAAAGAACAAGCACTTCTCCATTCACTTTTTTTATTTTCGTCGTTTTTAAACCAAGTTCAATAATTTCTCCCGTAAATCCATTAAAAGTTACAATATCTCCAACAACAAAGAAATTATCCATAATAATCGTAATTCCACTAATAAAATCCTTAATCGTATCTTGAAGAGCAAGTCCTAAAACAGCTCCAACAATACCTAAACTGGCAATAAGGGCATTGGTATCCACACCATATAAATTTAAAATGGCTAAAATCAAAACAATATACATGACATATTTAAAAATATTAGAAATTAATTTGACAATTGTACGTCTTTTTTTCATTTCATAAGCATTTTTGCCACTATTTAGGATTTTTTGGATTAATTTTTTTCCTAATGCATAAAGGACAATGCCAACTAAAAGAATAACGGCTAAGCCATATACTTGCTTCTTTCCCAAAAATGTAAGAACCCCTCTTGCTATTTCCATCTAATCACCTGTTATTTCTATTCCTAAAATTTCAAGTATTCTCTCTAAATCTTTTTCACGGTCAAAAGGTATTTCAATTTTATTCTTTTTTATTTTAACCTTTGCCCCAATTTTTTCACACATTATTTTTTCATAAATAGTGTAATGGGTATTTACTTCTTCGTTTTTTCTAACAATTTTATTATTTTTTTCAAAGCCATTGGAAGAAATTAAATTTTCAATTTCACGAACACTTAAATTATTTTTTAAAATTTGGTCTGCTAAAGAATTGATTTTTTCTTCGTCACTTAATTTACTTAAAGCACGTGCATGTCCCATACTAATTTTATTTTCTTCTACTAATTTTTTCGTTGCATTTGGTAATTTTAACAATCCCAACATATTGGTTACATAACTTCTACTTTTACCAAAACGATGAGCAAATTCTTCTTGGGTCATATTATTTAATTTTATAATATTTTCATAAGCAAGTGCTTCGTCGATGGGATTCAAATTTTCTCTTTGAATATTTTCAATCAAAGCAATTTCCATCATTTCTTGGTCGTCAAATTCTTTAATAATCGCCGGAATTGTTTCTAACCCAGCTACCCTTGCCGCTTTAGTACGACGTTCTCCAGCAATTAATTCATATCCCTTTATCGCCTTTTTAACAATAATAGGTTGAACAATACCATACTCTTTAATACTATCGGCAAGTTCTTTAATACTTTCTTCATTAAAAGATTTTCTTGGTTGATAAGGATTGCTTCTAATCTCGTCTAAAGGAATCTCAACAATATCATTTCCTTTAGCAGTATCGACAATCTTTTTCTCAAAACTATCAAAATCAATGACTTCATTTGAAAACAATTGTTCTAAGCCTTTACCTAAAGCCTTTCTTTTAGTTTCCATCCCTACTAATCACTTCCTTTGCTAAATTTGCATATGCAAGCGTTGCACGGCTTGTGGGATCATATGCATTTACAGGTTTTCCATGACTTGGAGCTTCTACTAATCTGACAAGTCTAGGAATGATGGTATTAAACACTTTATTTTTAAAATATTTGCGAATTTCTTCCATAACTTCTAGTCCAATATTGGTTCTTCCATCCAACATGGTAAGTAACACTCCTTCAATTCTTAAATCAGGGTTCATTTGAGATTGAACAAGAATGATAGAATTTAAAAGTTGATTGATTCCTTCTAGAGCATAATATTCACATTGTACAGGAATAATCACAGAATCACTAGCAACTAAAGCATTCATGGTAGATACACCTAAAGAAGGTTGACAATCAATTAAGATATAATCGTAACTATCTCTTATTTCATTTAATTTCATACGTAGTTGATCATTTTGTTTAAAATCTTTATCTGTAAGCATCTTCTTAACAAACTCTACTTCCATTCCAGCTAAATTAATTGTAGAGGGAATAATAGATAAATTTTTAAATCTTGTCTTAATAATGGCTTCTTTTATTGAGCATGCACCCGTTATAACATCGTAAATATCATAGGTAAAATCACTTATACTTAAACCAAGTCCATTTGAAGCATTTCCTTGAGAATCTAAATCGATAATTAAAGTTTTTTTACCTTCATTTCCAAGAGCAGCGGATAGATTGATTGTTGTTGTTGTCTTACCAACTCCACCCTTTTGATTTACGATTGCTATAACTTTTGCCATACTACCATCCTTCTTAAAATTTTAGTTACTAGAAACATTTTAACACAATAAATATTATTTGTCTTTAGAAAAACAAAACTATTTTTTGATAATTTTTAGAATGTCCTCAATTTCCGCATTATTAAATATTTTTATTTTTTTTAATAGGCTTTTTGTTTTTCTTAAAGATTCACAATAAAAAAGGGCAGCCAGTAAAAAAAGTGGTGAATCTTCTTTTAAATGTTTATAAGAATAAGGAATATAAACTTCAAAATAACAAGGAATTAAGAGTTCATAATATTTATTGACTTCACGATAACTTAGATTGAGATATATTTTTTTAGATGCTTTAAGAAGTAACTGAGTATCTTTTATTAAGATACTACAGACTTTTTCTGTATTAATCATTAGAATAATTTCTATCGTAATATCTCTTTCTTCTATTTCATTTTCTTCTATAGCTTTACTTGCTTCTAAACCAAAAAAACTTAATAATATTTGATCTAATTTACGCCGATAATTTTGCTTGCTAAAAATTTCTAAAAATTCCTTTTTTGTTATAAACTTTGCCATATTTCTTCACCAAACCCCTTTACTTTTATTTCAAGTTTATATTATAATCATTTTAAGCGAGTTACTAAGTATAGTGCTTGCCTTGTTTTGGAAGCACCATTCCATACTGGAAATGGTGTTTTTTTAATTCAATGAACCTTTATCAACCTCACCCCCTGAAAGAGAACTGCTTGTGGTTTAGTCGAATAGTATCAATAGAACTATTATCACTAATAAAGCAACTATTAATAAGTCACGTTTATCCATTGTGACCACCCCAATTCTTTTAAAATTTGGTGGCAAACAACATCACTTCGTAAATCGCAGGAACACTTTACCAAACAAAAAATAGATTTGCAAATTCCTAATTTGGCAAATCTATAGCACAATTAAGCAAATTCTCTAGAAAATTTAACAAATTTCCCTAGCGAATTTGACCCTTTTTGGCAAAATTGGTATTTTTTTTTAAAATTTTTACTTTTTTATTATTTATTTAGAAATAATCATTACTTTCCTTAGTTATTGAACAGCAAGAACAATACGAAAACCATTGTAACCGGAATTTGAATTTCCAACAATATATCCCATAGAAAATATTGTAGGTGTATAACACCAATATTGTCTTTCACAGGCATAATGACACCAAAAGATAAAACCATTGATTTACTTTATTTTAAAGGAAATATAAATGGAATCTCTATTGATTTAACTTCCTCAAAATATATTGGAAAAGATAATAATTTTGAAATATATGTATCTATTGCAAAATAATTAAATATTTTGCACACGTTCTTTATTTTAATAGATACAAACTTTAAATTATTTAAATAATTTTTTGAATTAGCAGTTAAGAGGTATGTTTAGTTACATATCTTTTTTAATATCCAAATATAGAAAGAGAGGAATGATATAATGAATTATGGAATATTTAGAAGTCAACCAATAATGACTATCAATGATTTAGCACAAATCGGATCACACAATAAAAGAGAAAAGAAAGCATATAAAAGTAATAAAGATATTAAGTTAGAATTAACAAAGAATAATATAGAATTAGTACCCTTAACAGAAAAGTATGTTAAGGGTTTTAAATTGAAAGTAAAAGATTATGAAAAAGAACACAATGAAAGAATGAAAACGGAACGACCTGAAAGAAAAAAGACATTTAATGAAATGTTAAATAAATCAAAAAGTGTTGTAGCAGATGAATTATTATTTACGGCATCTCATAAGTTTTTTGA
>CANRJW010000038.1 GCA_947631035.1 uncultured Bacilli bacterium | reverse complement strand
AATTTTCTTACTTTATTCACACTAAAAAAGATAGATTTTTCTTTTTTCTATCTTTTTGGGTCTGAATTGTTACAAAAATATTATACTTAATCATTAACCGTTAAATTCGGATAAATTTGCTCTGATTTATTTAATATGATTTCATAATCAGTTCTAATATTAAATTCAGCAATTGAAAATAATTCTTTTAATAATTTTTCACCGCCTGCTTTTTTAGCTAATTCAAACGGATGCATATTTGGAGTAATTCCATTTTTTTGCACATAATTAATAACTTCTGTTGAACTTTGAAGTTTTTCAATAAATTTATAATTATTAGAAACCGTTTCTTTATGCATTAATTTAAATGCTTCTTCTGTATATTTTTGAATATAAATGCAACGATTTAATTCATTTTTAACTTCTTGCTCAATATCATCATCACTCACTTCATTTCCAATAGGTATTTTTTCCGCATGTGCCACAAAAACAGAAAAAATTTCGGATCCAACACGATCATCAAAAATAATATGAAAATTCCTTTTATCAATAAGATACTTTTCATTTCGATAATACAAATTTAAAATATACAAGGCTCCCAAAGCGTTTAATAAATTTTTTAAATTTGCTTTTGTCAAAGATTTTGCTCTATTATGCTTAATGGCTTGGTAAGCTTTATTCCATTTATTTTTACTACGATTATTACAATTTTTAAGAGGCATTAAAATAATATTTTCAGTTTTTGTAAAATAAAATGTAGTCGCAGATATTTTGATTTCTTTTTGACATATTTTCCATTTATCATCAATAAGACTAATACAATCAGTATCAAAATACAAATCTCGAGATTTTCCATCGTCAGTTTTAGGATCCATGTCACCACCAAGTTGTTGATATAATTCTTTAGCTATTGATTCTATTTCTATTGCACACCTTACAATCAAATCCGCTATTTTCATAGAATAAATCTTGGTTTGATTATCATCAAAATGAATTACATTTGAAAGTTCTAAAACTTCTTTTTCTAAATTTTTATAAACTGGCCAATATAAATTCAGCATATTATAACTCCTTCGTAATTTTTATTTAATTATATCTATTATAGCATTTTAAACAACCATATTTCATATTAATTTAAAAACTATCACTCATATTTCCCTAGGACAATTTAGTTTATACTTCACATCATAAAATCCATAAACTTTTTTGCAATTATGACAAACTATCCCAATAAAATCGGCTCCATTAATATTAAAGCCATCACCCTTTAAGACAGTAATATTTTTAGAAGAGCATTTAGGGCAAGTTACTTCCTCTTTCATAACTTCCTTTTGACTATAAGCATCTCTTATTATTTCATAACCATTTCTATCGTATTTAGGATAAAACTCATCTTTATTAAATACCTTTATTCTTCCAAACATGAATTCTATTTTATCAATTTGTTTTTCTGTATGATAATGACCACAATACCACTTATCATAATCAATTGCCTCTTCTATTTTATCTAAGAATGCTTCCATAGACTTATCCACTTTTGTTTGTTCAATGCCCGTCATAAATACTTCAGTTGGCTCATATTTTAAAGGACAAGTATGAGATAAAATAATATCAATATGTTTTCCCTTATATCTATCTAAAATTGCTTCTTTTTCTTTTTCACTTAACTGCTCATTTTTAAACCATTGATGTCCAAATAGTAATCGATATTCCTTATCAACCGAATAAGCACCTCCTATAACAAGAACCGATTTTCCATCTATTCTATAAAGTTCACCATTTTTTGCAAATAGTAAATTAGGATATTGTTCTTCTACAAATACTTTTCCTCCATACATCGAAACTTCTTTATAAGTAGATATATTCTCAGGCCTTTCCTCGTGATTCCCTTGAATGCAAAAAAATTGAATATTCATTTCATTTAAATACTTTTTCACTTTTTCATCCTCTTCATTTAAATAATAATTAATACCTGCATCTCCTAAAATAATAACCATACTATTTTTAGGAATATCACGTAGCCTATAAAAATCTCTATGTGTATCTCCTGTTATAAAAGTCATTTCTAAATCCCCCTTATATAACCAACCAAATTATATCCTTATTTCTAAAATAAGTAAATCTTTATGTTCTTTTACATTTCATGTATCTGCTATTTATCTTCTATTTCATGCAATTCCATTTTGTATGAGGCTTTGATAAATCAAACAAAATAGAAAATATTGAATTAGATGAACACTATTTATATTTATTAATTTCTTTTTTAAATGCAATATATTTTGAATATTTCTTTTCATAGAGTGCAATAATCTCACCTTTATTTTTCATATTTAAATTATCTAGACACTCATCTAAAATACAAACTAAAAATGCTGCTTTATGATAAGAACCGCGATGCCTATTAGACACAATGGCATCTATTCGTTTGGCGACTGTTTCTTCTAACCAACTAATATAATCTTGTTTTATTTTCTCAGAAATAGTAAAGTGTTTTTTCCAAACATTAAGAATTTTGAAATACTCAACACCTCTTTCATCGGCATTATAAAGATTAAAATCATCTATTATTCCTATATCAAAGCATATTAAATTAGCTAATTTCTTTTTTATTTCTGTTTCATTCCTATCACACAATAAGAATAACGCTAAATCCACATATGTATTCATATTTGAGTATGTCCAACCTAAATATTCTCGATTATCCTTAAAAAAATTTAAAAAAACATCAAAATCTCCTAAAAAATAACTAAATAAAACTACAGCATTACTATTTAAGTTCTTATATGGATCCTCTTTTATAATATCTATTTCTTCTTTATATTTTACTAAATAATCATTATTTATAATCCTTATTAAATCAGATATGTTATGACTTGATTCAAATGCTATGTATAAACACTGACTAATATCAAAATCTGAATCAAATTTTTTATAAGACTCCGCTATAAGTAAGGCAATATCTCTTCTTATACTATCATCCACATCATTAATTATGCTTTCACCTATTTCAATAACTTCTTTGTATTTTTTTAATTCATATATTTTTTTCAATATAAATATACATAATTTAGGATGTGTTAACATATTCATTTCTAATACTCTTTTATAGTTATTAAAATTGGTATATTCTAAAGAATTAATTAATAGTTTAAAAGAAATATCATCATTTTTTTGAGATAAAAATTGTATCCAATTTTGCAAAAATATATCCAAGTCTTTAATTTTTTCAAACCCTAAGCGAAAGGAATCTTCTAGTTTGATATCTTTAAAAGTATATAATTTATAATAATTATAGATTTCTTCAAGTTTATTATCGCTAATAAGTATGGTAATAAATAATAAAGTTAAACATATTTTATTTATATCTACATTTACTAATCCAAAAGATATAATATCCTCGATTTCATAATCCAAAATATCATTGCTATCATCTTCTAAAACAGAATAATGAGTAAAAACAATTAAATCAAGAATCTCTCTTGCATTTCGATAATCTTTTTTTGTAATTAATAAAGACGCTAAATTATAAGCATTTAATATAATACTGCTAACATTTTCAGAATCATAATAACGAGTTTCGTAATTATCACCCCAATAATCATAATCATCAGTTTCATAAGTTTCAGAGTGAAATTGTAATTCACCAACATTAATTAAATCAAACTGCTCTTCAATTTTCTCTATTGTTTTATTCAGATCACCTAAATTAACACTCTGTATCTCATCTTTAAAGACTTCGTTAATAAGTTCTATTATTATTTCTTTATTTTGACTATCTGATAATTTTTCAATTACACTAAACAAAAATTCTTTAATTCGTTCTTTTGAACTTTTTTCACATAATTTTTCTAATAGTTCATATAAATCTTTTTTATTCATAATGCTTCCCAAATATTAATCTCCAACTTCATAACCATTTTTAATGGCTAATATTTTCCCTTTTAGTTCTCTATTATCCTTTTTAATATTATACTTTCTATAATCATATTTTCTATTTGTTTCATATCCTGGAGTAAAGTAATGATTGGAATAACCCAATTTATCTATATCATCAACTATGTCTTTTAAATCAAAATCGCACATATCGTCAAGCATTCCTAAACCTTCACCATTAACAACGATTGGATAAAGGTCTTGTTCTTTATAGCTTTTTAATTTCCTCGAACCTAAATATAGGATATGGAAAGTAGTTGTAGATCCAGTGTCATATGCCATTTTCATGGTGTCATTCTTTTCTAATTTCAACTCGCTTAATTTCGTTACAACAGCATTAGATAACTCATCAAAATCAGGATATTCTTCAGGACAAACCCAGCAATCGAATAAATAATCTTTGTATTCAATGTCATATAAATGATATGCCAGCGAATTAAATGATGCAAGTATAGTATAGGCAAGATCTGCTACTGTTCTTCTACTTGGTATTTCTACTTCTCTCCATATTTTATTTTCTAACCCTTCTATTCCAATTCTAAAAGTTAATATTTCATCCATTTTTAAACACTCCTATTCAAATTTAATATTATTTTTATTACACCACTCTATGGCAATTTCTAATTGATTGTAAAGCCTAACATCTTCTATAGTTTCTATAAACTCTTCCATCATGCCATATTCATCAATAAAATATTTAGTAGGTAGTCCTATACAATTATCATATATTTCTTTTTTTTCAATCTTCACTCGTATCCAAATAATCACCTATATAAATAAATTCACTTGTTTGATCATTATAATAAGCACTAGAATCCATTCCATCATTTACAAATTCTAACTTTATTCCATCTTTTATTTTCCCAAGTCCGCTAATAAACTTTCTTATTTAAACATCTTCAAGTGAATATCTTATAAAATCTAAATCAATATCTCTAGTTGCACGTCTTTTATCCTTTGAGATATTGTGCAGTACAACTCCGCCTTTAATCGTTACATTATTTATATAGGGGCTTTTAGAAATTTTTGAAAGTATAATATCTTGTCCAACTTTTGCCATAGCATCACGAGTGTTGTACCCAATGTTGTGATATTCTTTAATTGATTCTTGGATATTCAAATTACAAAACCTCCATTTGTATTGTATCTAAAATGTGTTCTTCTATATTAAACTCACTAGCATATTTTTCCACTTTTTTCATGCTTATATTATATATATATTGATTATTTCTTTATAATAATCTAATGGTATTTGCTTTTTTCTCCTAATAAGTTCAATTAATACTCTTTCCCTATCATACATATTAAATAACATTCCATCTATTTCAACTTGGGTCTTACCAATCTCAAATAATTCATCAGTTATAAATATTTGAACAATATCTTTATTTTTAATGACCGATGCTTTCTGTTTAGTGGCCAAATAGCAATTATCAGGAATTACATCAGTTAAACCATAGAAATAAAAAGCATTATCTAATGGTTACAATCGCATTCGGATATTTTTTAGCATATATAAGAGTTGAATTAACTATTCTTTTGTAGAATAAATACCATCTTCAACTTTAAATAATTCTTTCTTTTTTAACTTTTTTTCAATATTATATCTACTTTTTTCAGTTTCTAAAAGTTCTTTATAAGTATAAAGCATATTATCACTTCCTCGTATTCCAACTATATCATAAACCTCGGTAATTGGCAAACGATTACCTAGGTTTATGTTTATTCTTTTGATTTTTTAATCTTTCATTTTCTTCTATTAATTTTTCAATTAATTCTTTATCTTTTTTTGATTCTTCTTGATACTTTTTTATTTCTATTTGAAGATTATATATAGTTAATGACATCGTTGATATTGTATTATTTGCTTTATCTAATTTTTGATTTAACTTTTCTAATTCATCATATATTCCTGATTCATAATTGCTTTTTCTTCCCATAACTAATCTTCCTTTATTTTCTTTAGTTTCTCATATTTACAAATTATTTCAAGTATTTTCCTTCATTTTGTGGATAACTCCCTTGTTTTTCTTACTTTATTCACACTAAAAAAGATAGATTTTTCTTTTTTCTATCTTTTTAGGTCTGAATTGTTACTAAATTTTCTCCTAACTATAAAGTTAAATTTGACTTTTACAAGGGATTAGTGTAAATTATATAACACCAAGCAAGAAAAAAATTAATATATATTTACTTATTTAAATATATTTGTTATAATTTTCTTGCAAGGTAGATATAATAATATTGTAGAATATTTATTATATCTACATTTGGTCTATTAATTCAATTAATGGATCAAACCCGTGTTAGCGCCAAGCGCTGCTTAAAAAAGTAACCTTTATATGGTTGCTTTTTTAATATATTTTAAAATCTTTTTTTATTTAATTCTTTTAATATTCTTCTTATTTCTTCCACTGAAAAAATATATTTTTCGCTTTTTGCAAATGACATTTTATTTTTATATTTATAATCGTATTTATCAATATAAGTTAGCATATCAGATACTTGAAATAATCTTTTTTCTTCATGATCAAAATCCACTCTATGCTCAAAGCCATCATACCTTGAAAAAATTGAGTCAAGAATTATACCTAATGTTTCTTGACCATTATCATAATACATCACGATCTTATCAAATTTACTAAAATAATCTTCATGTTCTTTTATCATTTTATTTATTTCACTAGAAACTTGTTGCCTTAATACACGACTACTATCAGTATATTTTTTATCCGTTATTATTGTGTGATATTTTACAGGTATTTTTCTTGAAAATTGATATATAGCATTAAATACACTTTTTCTCTTTTTGATATCAAAGTTAGAATAATCACCGCGTCTCATTATCAAATCAGCCATGTGAATCATTTTAGTATAGCCAATTCTATTAAGTCTATCATTTAAATTAGAAAGTTCAGGTATAATATCATTATTTTGTTCATGAAAAGTAAATGAAACACCATAAAGTTCTGATGCACCTTTACCAAAGCCAAATTCTCCAGTTTCATCTACAAATATATTTAGTCTTCTCATGATATTCACCCCACTAAATAAATTATATACTATTTTGGTGAATATTAAATGTAATTTTAGTAATTGTAATTTTAGTATTTTACAAAAAAAAAGGAAAACACAATCCCTCTTATAATTTCATACCTGCTAAAATAATAGCATAATCATTATCATCCAATTTCTCTTTTAAAATTTGCATTCTACTATAATTTTGATTATCTACTGCAATATAGCCATTTTCTTTTAATGAATTAAATAAAGAATAAAATTTTTTTCTATCGGCAATATTTAAACAGCCAAAGAATTCATCTTTTTTCATATCTAAATGCAAATTTATATTGGTTGTAACTCCTGAAAGTATTTCAAAAAGCATTTTTGGACCCACAGCAAAAGTATAATTTTGATATTTTTTAATTGTCTTTAAAACTATATCAACTATATCCCTAAATTTATATCCGCACAACATAATCGTATTGATATCCGCATTACTATAAAACTTAATTTTTAATTTTTCTCTATCTTGCGTATAATTATAAAATTGCATAACCATATTACATCCTGAACCATCCGGTTTATAATTAGTGCACCCTAAAATTCTAGATTCACTATTATCCTTATTTACTACTTTTTTTACGACTAAATAACCATCTTCACAGTTAGGACATTTCGAAATGGATAATTTACCGCCTTTTAAATCATTCGTCACAAACCCACATATTTCTGGGTCATTAGAACAAATCCACAAGGTTGAAGCACTTTTAAAATTTGCATTTGTTCTTTTTTGCAAAGGATATCCACAAATTGGACAAGCAACCAGATTTTTTAAACTTTCTTCTGGTTTCAATTCCTCTCCATCTAAAAGCACATTTTGAAATTTATCTTTTATTTCTAAAATAAACTTAGAAGGTCTATGGATAGGAGTAATAATGTAAACTCTATTTTTTGTTCGAGTTAAAGCGACATAAAACAATCTTCTTTCCTCAGCATAATCCACTTTTTCCGTATCTTTTATTACCAGTTTCATAACAGGATCATCAACAATTTTTGAAGGAAACCCTAGAATCGCATCTTTACCATTTACAATAATGACATTATCATAACCTAACCCTTTAGAAGAATGTGCTGTTAAATAAGTCATTTTTAACATAGGATATTTAACAGAACAAATATGTCCATTTTTAAAGACAAAATAATCATTTTGTTTGGCTAATTGGGCTTCCTCAAATCCATATCTTCCAATTAATAAAACACTGCTATTTTGTCCATTGCTCTCTACAATCATATCTAACGATTTTTCGATAGCTTGACACATTCTATCGATAGGTCTATCTTCATCATTTTTTTCATAATAATCATTATAAGACATTAACAAAATTGGATCCTGCAAAGTTTTATTTGACTTTAATTCTTTTTTAATTTGTTCTTCATTTGTCATGACAAACCCACCAGCAATATCAATTAATTCTTGACTATTACGATACGTTTTAACAATTTTAAGAATATTCGCGTAACCCATCATTTCTTCAAATTTAGTAAATAGTTCTATTTTAGCTCCACTAAATTTAAAGATAGATTGCCAATCATCCCCAACGGCAATAATTTTGGCATCTGAACATTTTGATAATTTCTCACACAAATCAAAACGTTGCAAGGAAATATCTTGATATTCATCTATAAAAATATAATCATAAGGTAACTTTTCGCCATTTCGAATCATAGTATCAATCAAATTAGAGGCATTATTAATCATATCTTCAAAATCAATACTTTTACGATTTTTTAATTCTGTCATATAGGCCAAATAACATTGATAACAAATCGTAACAAACAATTTACTGCGTTCATCTTTTAAAGACACTTTCCATTCATCAAATTTAGTTGATGTAAAATTATTTGTTTTAAATCTTGATATAAAAACACAAACCAATTGAATAAATTTATTAAAATATTTATCTTCCATTGTAGTTAAAAGCATTCGGTATATTTCTTTACTATTCTTATATTCAAAAGATATCCCAGCCTTTTGCAATTCTTCTTTTAAATGACTTATAGTATCTCGACCATCATTATATTTTGAAAACGTATAAATTAATTTAGTGCCATGTTTTTTATGCAAAAGTATTTTCTCATTCACATGTTTTTTGTATATCGCTAATTCTTCTTCTGTATAGCGAGAATTTTTACCATTTTCCGTAATGCCAAAATGCTCTAAATAAATTTCTTTATCATATTGTCGAATAATAAAATCCGGACAATATAATTTTATTGAATCGTTAAATCCATATTTATAGACAGGTTCATATTCATAATCAATACTATTGATAAACAAGAAATTAGCAATCTGGCATTCTTCAATACTTTTCACTTTTTCATCTTTTATGGTTCTTTTCATTTTTTCTTGCTTATTCTTAAAATCTTCAATTGTTTTAATTATATCGGAACGCATTGTTGTACAATCATTTTTATTCAAATCATTCATCAACGAAGCTAAATTCTCTTCTCCTTGAGGAACTTGTAAATAACTGGCAAAAAACAATAATATTTTCTTGACGAACTCTTCATCGTTAGCATTTTCTAATAAAAACTTTTTTATCGTTGTAAACATAACATCGCCGGTTGCGATTGTATATTTTTCTCTATCTTTTTCTTTAATAATAGCATTCGCAATTCCATGAAAAGTCGAAATATGAACATTTAAACCTAATTTCTTACATCTATCTTGCAATTCTTTCGTCGCTTTTTTTGTAAAAGAAACAATTAAAATCCTATCCGGATCTACACCTTGCTTATCAATTAAATATTTAACTTTTGCTTCAATTGTTGTTGTTTTTCCTGCTCCAGCGCCAGCAATGACTAACGTATAATCTTCATCAGACAAAACAACCCTTCTTTGCTCTTCATCTAATTTTATATTAGGATCATCTTGAGAAAGTATAGTATCCAAATATTGTTTTTCGGTTATAAGATGCGTGTTTACAAAAAGTTCATTATGTAATTTTATATTTTGTTCGGTATTTTCATAAAAGTTTAAAAGTTCTTTTAGGGTTTTATAATCAACCGAGTTTTTTCGACACCATTGATTCAAAACAGATTCATTTTCTAAAGTAATTAATTTATCATAAATTTCTTTATTCTCATTATATAAAGATATATATGCCTTTTTAGATATATAGGTATCTAAATTGAATAAACGACTCATATTCTCTTTATATTTTAAAAGTGTTAAAAATTCTAAATTACTATTTTTAGTTTTAAAAAATAGCATACGCCCAACTCCTTTTAAAATTATAACACAATTAATTACAAAATTCGACAATTCCTCTTTTTCGCCTTGGAATTTCATAATTCCCATAGTCCATTCTAACGAAGAATCATTTCTCTTAATTTAGCAATTTGTCTATTTAGTAAAATACATAATTTTTCTATTCTTCTATCACTCATTTTAGTTAAATCTTGGTATTGATGTAACAAAACATCAAACCATTCCACTATACCATCTAACTTACTTATATCTATTCTTCTCAAATTTTTTACAATTTTTATTATTTCATCAAAGTTTTTTTCTTCATAAAATAACCTTCCATTCCCTAAAATATGTAATTCTTCTTCATCATAATAATCTATATTTAAACTTTGACCATTATCAAATATCGGAGCAACATCTAACCATTCTAAAGTATTAACATCTTTTATTATTCCAAAGTTATTTAAATGTCGATCTTCATTCATAATAAGAAAATCTAAAATATACATATCTTCTACTTTTTCTCGAGCATTCTTTATACCATGCTCCTCTAGTTTCATAATATATTCTTCATAATCTTCTGCATTATCATGTCTTTTCATATCATTTCGAATTTGATAACACGTCACAAATTCCGCATCTTTTGTTATAAAACAAGGACATTTTGAAACAACCATGTCTTTATAAGTATCCAATGTGTATTTCACATGGCAAAATCCAAGTCTTTCACATATCTCACTTGCTAACACTTCATTAAAAGGTTGTAATATTTCATTTTTATAACCACCTTTTAATAAATATCTTGTACCATCTTCGATAATCCAAGCTTTTCTTAACATACCATCCGTTGTATTATTAGGGGTTTTTAAAGATGTTTTTTTCATGATTGTTTTACTATTTGTTGATAAAGAAGCTTCCATAAATTCAGCGTAATCAAAATCATGATCAAAAAAATTAATAGCATCATAAAAAACATTACTACCATAAGGCTTTAACCAATATTGATCAGATAAAGATAAACCAAAGGCTTTATCCAAAAGTTCATAAGGTGCTATTATATTTAATCTATGTAATAATAAATCCAAATTATCACGCCATGAAGGAATTCCTCTTCCTTTAAACCATTCACTTAAATTTGTTCGAAAGGGAGTATCATTAATATCATCTTCACTATAAAAACTTTTTAAAATATAAGGGGCATACTCAATATTTTTGACTTCATAAATCCTATCAAAAAATTTTGAAGTCTCATTATATTCCGCAACTAATACTTCTACATTTTTATTCATAAGTATGCATTTCATGACTTCACATACAATCAATCTTATAGAAATATTAAATTATTTCTTATTGATTGATTCCTTTCTATTTATATTTTTTTATTATACAACTAATTTTATAATATTATTTTTTTAATTTATAGTTAATTTTTTGGACTGTTCGAGGTAACTTTAAACCGCAGGTTATTAATTATTTAGTTAACACCTCTATGCTAATTATACATTAACTTTGCTTTTTCTTCCATAAAGACTGCAAACAATCTAGGGCATCCGCATAAAAAATGTCAATAAAAATTTAACAAATAGTTAAAATAACCTTAAATATACGATACAATATG
>CANRJW010000037.1 GCA_947631035.1 uncultured Bacilli bacterium | reverse complement strand
AAACTTACTATTATTTTCTTGAGTCGTTTGGGTTCCTTTCTATTATTATCTAAATAACAACCCCCCCCCCAGACGACGATTTTCACTGGTTGGGAGGTTCTTTTCAAATTCTTTCATTTGACTTTTCCTCCTCTATTGTTACTTTTATTATACACGTACTGCGTGTATTTTACAATAGAAGAATTAAAAAAAACAAACCTTGAAAAACAAAGTTTGTCATTTAAAATTTACTTTTTTATTGGATTTAAAACGGTAACTGCCATATTTTTAACATCAATTTTCTTAATCACTCTATTGACATCTTCCACCGTAATATTTTCTAAATGTTCTTTTAAATTATCAACGATAGTTCCATAGGTTAACACTTCGTCTTGGATTGTATTATTCACGCCCATAATATCGTCATATCGAAGTACCATAGTTGCAATATTAGAATTGACTTTTCGTTTCAAATCTTTTTCAGTCATTTCTAACTTTTTAAATTGCTCTTTGATTTCTTTTATAACTTCCTTTGGATATTTTGTCTCAATGGTAACCGTCATAATAAGATAATCTCCAATAAAAGAACGACTAGCCCCCATATAATTGATTAATTCATTTTCCATTAAATCTTCTTTTAAATCACTGGTAGGGCCAAAATTACTATTCATAATTAAGGAAAACATCAATCGAAGTTCAACTTCATCGATATTTTTAAAAAGATTCATAGGAACTTTCACCGATATTTTTACTTTTGCATTTTCGACATTTCCTTCTAATTCGGTATAGGGTTCTACGACTTTAACTTCTTCACGATACTTTTTAGGTTTGGGATTTTTATACGCTGGCAATTTTTTCTTTTTTAAATTCTCTTCAACCAACTTCACAATATCATAAGGATTTACATTCCCTGTTACAACCATAAACATATTTTTAGGATGATAGAAATTATCATAAACCAGCTCTATATCTTCAATGGTAGTATTTTCAACGTCTTCTTTCTTTCCTGTTATAAACTCTCCATATTTGTATTTATGAAATAAATTTTGGTAATGGGTGTAAAATAGTTTAGTATCAGGTAAATCTTGGTCCATTAAAAGTTCTTCGATAATAATATTTTTTTCTTTATTGACCATTTTTTTATTAAAGTTAGGGGTTAAAACAAAGTCTAATAAATGGTTTAAATTTTCTTTAATCGCATCGGTGGCATATAAATGGTAACACGTATAATCGAATGTGGTAAAAGCATTTACTTCACTACCGTATTTAGCATAAAAATCTGTTGCTGTTGTTCCATCGGGCTCATAGAAATCCAAATGTTCTATGAAATGGGCAATTCCACTCGGTACTTTGTAATATTTCTTTTTATCACTTAATTTGAATTCTTGATTGATAGACCCATAGTGTACACATAAAGCACTAAAAACGCCATTTACTTTCTCATTTTTCCAAATATAGACAGGCATTTGATTTAAGACTTTCTCAAAGTAAATGGTTTCTTTTAAACCTTTAAGTTCAATTTCTTTCATTCTAATCCCCCTTACTTTCTAATTCATAAACAAAATTGATTTTCAATTTTTTTCCTAAACGTTTTAAATCTTGCAATGTAATCTTTTTAAATGATTCTTTTAATTCTTCAAACAAAGGGACATCTGCTATTGTATGGAAAGTATAATTATTTATTAAACTATTTTGATTATCCAACACGACATCTAGATAAGTTAAAAGCTGCTTTCGAGCAAAATCCATTTCTTCTTCACTAATTTTTCCTTGTGCCATTTCTTTCACACATTTTTTGATTAATTTAATAGCTAGAGGAACATTTTTGGCATCTAGTCCTACATAAACAAAATACATATTGTCATATTTAGAATTGATACTCGAAACACTATAGCATAGTTCATTATCTTCTCGTAAAGCTTTATAAATTTTTGCTTTCAAACCACCAGCACATAAAATCTCATTAAAGAAAGTTAGGGTAACATTTCTTTCTTCGTCTGTTAAATTTTCTAGGTTATATCCCATTACTAATCGATTTTGACCAAAATGAGCTTGTTCTTTTATAACCTTTTCTTTCTTACGAATTTTATTTTCGACATAAGGATCTACAGAATGATTTTTTAAGCAATTATTATGGAAGTGTTTATTGATAATTTTAGCTACTGCTTCCATATCTAAATCTCCAATAATATAAATATTGCACAAACTTTTTTTAATAAATTTTTGATAGTATTCATATAAATTTTCTTTGGTAATTTTTAAAACTTCTTCTTTGGTACCTAAAACGCTTTTGGAAGAAATTGATTCTTGATCCATATTCATTAAGGCTCTACGAAAAGCATAATTGGTTGGATTTTCTTTGATAGATTCAATATCAGAAAGGATTCTTTTTTGAATAATTTTAAAAGTTCTTTCATCAAAAGCATGATCCGTTACATTGGGATTTTCAATAATCTCAAAAGGAAGTTTTAAAACATTTTCTAAAAATTTAGAATCATTCACAAATTCTGGATTAATAAAGTCATAAATAAAACTGGATAGAACCATATTGCCTACTCGACTGGTAATTCCATAAAAATAAGATTGATAAAGTTCTTCTAATTGAATTACTAAATCTTTTCTTTTAGGATATTTCTTAGAAGAATGAGATAACATATCTACTAAAAAATTACGAAGTCCTAATTCTTCTGCAACAGCATTATCATAAAAAGTAATTTCCATATGACAATTTTTAAATTTATCCGTTTTAATCGTATAAATATTGTAAGTATCAAATTCAAATTTTTGGTATTTCATGGGCCACCTCTACTTTCTAGTATACACATAAATAATGTTTTTATAAAGAAAAAAAGAATGAATATTTATTTTATTTTTGCAAGTTTCATTTGGGTATTTAAGTATTCTTCTAAAGCCATAAATAACTTTTTAGAAAAGTCTTTCTCTTTTAAATCAATTCCTATGCTGGAACATATTTCAAAAATGGTTTTATTTTCTTGGTCATGAATATGATTATTTAAATCAACAATGGTATTAAAATTACAATATTTACGAGCATAAAGTGCTAAAAAAGTTCCTAGAACGTATTTATAATTTAGAGCTATAAACTCTTCGGCTAAAATAGAGCCACGAGCTTTTGGATGGTGTTCTATTCTTTCTTGATTTTTTAATTCGCCTTTACGTAGATTTTGGTACAATGTGATACATTCTTTTTCGAAGTCTTCTTTTTGGATATTTAAAATATATTTTTGTAAAAAAGAAACGCTATCTTCTCCTAAATTACCAAACTTTATATAGGAAAGCAAAACTAATTCATATTGTGAAAGAAAAGAAGCTTGTTGTTTCGTATTTCTTATGCGATATAAATATTCGATTTCTTCGGGATTAATCCCCTTTTTTAATAAAAAATCCGTAGCATAAAGTTCAAAATAAATGGATAGAAATTCAGAGAAAAAAATCCCATTGGTTGTCATTTTTTTTCCATGAATGGAATGAATAAATTCATGAACTAAAAGTCTGACATCATTATAATTAAACTCTCTATTTATATTAATAAAGTTTTTAATGGCTTCGCCATTTTTGTAAATAGAAATGCAAGCAGAATTATAATATGCACAATCATAACTAAAATCTAATTCTCCATTTTCAATTAATTTATCATAGGAAACTAAGTAGTCTTGGTCGATTTGCTCGATAATTTTTCTTGCTAAAAAGTAGACATCTACATAAGTTAAATGATTTTGTTTGGTTAAAGACTCTAGAGAATAGTCATTTAAAAAATTTAAAAAGGCATCATTTAATCGGGCTATTTCGTCTATATGTTCTATTAAAAATGGATGCATTTTTTCTAAATACATACAAATATCATTTAGATAATCATTTAATTTATTATAAATTTCTTGCATCCTACCACCTTCACCAAAGAAAAATAAAAAACTCCGTATTTGGAGTTTAATTTCAATCTGGTGGAGAATAAGGGATTCGAACCCTTGACCCCCACGGTGCAAACGTGGTGCTCTAGCCAGCTGAGCTAATTCCCCAAAAGAACAAGATTATAATACCATAGAAATTTCAGTTTAGCAAGTCTTTTTCAACATAATCTTTATTTATTATTTTTCTTTTATAGTAATTAAACCTTTTTCTACTTCTTCAAGGGCACGACCAAGTTCTTTTTTATTGTGATATTCGTTTTCTTTCATTTGATAATGATTTTGTTCACTCATTTGCTTACTACGAATAGAAGCGACATGCACAAGTTTGTATTTTGAATCCACAATATTTAGTAATTTGTCAATTGATGGGTATAACATTATCTTCACATCCTTACATTATTATCATACTAAATATTATGTAAATGTTACATCCTTTTCACTATTTTTTGACATATCTTTTACAACATTACGTAAAGCATTTAATATTTCTACCATCGCCCAGGTATCTTGTTGGCAATAAATTCTTAACGCTTCATATTTTAGGTCAAATTCTTCTTTGCTCATTTTATCGTAATTCGCATACTCTACAATGGCTTCCGTACCATTTTTAACGACCAAGTTATCATAACTTAGATTACTAAAGACTGGGAGTGTTTTTTTAATGGAGAAAGAACCAGATAGTCGTTTGTCATAAAAATTAAACATGCCCGCTCTTTCTTTATCAAAACCTAATTCTTCATACATTTTTGTATTGGTTTTAACAAGCCATAATAAATCGAAGCCACGATTGTAAAGTTTCATTAAATCGGTTTTGTATTCTGGAAATATGTTAGCCATTTCTTTGATTCGGCCTTTTTCAAAACTAACATTTTGAGCAAATAATGTTCCTTCATTTGGATTCATGTATTGAAGCATTAACTTAATCATGTCTTCTCGCTCATCCTCATGGGTTTTCGCTAAGAACACAATATTATCTTTTTCTTTATCGCAAACACCAGGCGTTCGTTCGATATGCAAACTAAATTCAAAGGGCGATTGAATGTAAGGCCACTCCCCTTTAAACCTAGGAACAGGACAAGGCATTGTCTCAAAATCTAAATGATAAATGGGATATTCAAGTTGCTTTAATCCCACCGCAATTTTTTCTACATCAATGTATTGTCTATCAAAGCGAAGACAATCTCTTTGGACTTCATGATATTTTTTGGTAATCCACTCTTCTGGTACATCTAACATATTGATATACCCTTCATTAATAAGCTCTAAACCTTTAATTGTTGTGCCATCTGCCTTTTTAAAACCATGACCACCATAAATATAATTGAGACTCGAATTCTTTTTAGGAATACTTTTTCCACAAATTGGGGCAAAATATTTGCATTCTCCCCTTTGTTTGTAACAACAAGAAATACCTAAATCAACGCTTGAGGCATCCAGTTCATTTAGGTAATGTTCCAGTTGTACACGTTCTGTATCAATAATTTTTTGATAATCACGAGTTACTTCGGTCATATCATAAAAGGTAATTAATTCTTCGTTTGTATCGGAGGTATGATACACAGGCTTTTTCCCGTCATAAGTGCCATCAAAAATATAATCGGCGTTTAACACCGCCAGATAATAATGGAAGTTTTTTAACTTTTCCGTAGTATGTGTGCTTTCAAATTCATGTTCAATAAAATATCTTTGAATGGCTAAATCATGGACATATTTACCTAAACGATAACGGTCAAACAATTTATCTCGTTGTTTTTCATATTCTTCTCTTGGCATTTCTTGTTCCAAAGGATAATCCTTTAACTCCCCTTTTAAATAAGAAATATTGTTTATACGTTCCCAAATCGAATAATACTCTTCTACTTTTCTCCCTATTTTATGCCCTGCTTTTAGATTTCTATATTTGTTATTGGTGGTTGCTTTAACCTCGATAATATTGATTCCATTTTCATTTTCATTATAAATATCAACGTAACATAGATAACGAATGCCATTCATTGAAAAATCAAAGCACTCTTGGTCCTTCGTTTTCTCTGCATAGATGGATTTTCCACCGAAAATTTCTTCACTAATACGTCCGGCTTCGATTTCTACTAATTTATAGTAATCCATCATCGCTTCTAATTGACGATCGACTTTTTCCACTAAATCTACTTCTTCACCAGATTCTTCATTTTCTTCATACATGGATTCTAGCATTTCATTTAAGTATTCTTGTTTTTCTTGGGTTTTATAAGTTTGATAACTAATATCGGCGTCTAGTTTTTCCTTTTTTATTTCTTCTAGAGCAACATATCTTTTGCACTTGGTATATTCAATAAAATCGGTTTTCGTAATTGCCATCGGTTACCCCAATATTTCCACATTGACACTATCTGTAGCGTCATTATAACTTATTTTTAATTTGATATTGCTGTATTTATTATCTTCATCTACTAAAAAACCAGCATCAACTAAATCTTTTCCGGTAATATATTGTTCTTCTTCTTTTACTTGATCAAGTATACTATTTCCATAAGCTGTTGAAGTTTTAATTAAAATCATTTTTTCAGTTTCTTTCGCAACATCATCAGTTGATGCAAAAGCATAACTCGTTTTATTTATTAATAAAAAAGAAAAAATACCAATAACAACTATGACAATAATTAATTCTGGAATGGTATATCCTCTATTTTGCATTTTTAATCACCTAAATAGTATTTTATCATATTTTTGGTTGTAGAAAAAGAAAAAATCTCGAAAAATCGAGATTATTTACAACATCTTGGTTCGTATATTTCACTTGATTCGTCCTCTTCAGAATAACTAAAGCATGGTTGGTATGTATGTCTATATACGTGATGGTTAATTGTTTTTGTATGGCAAGGAATTATATGAGGGACTTCGTAATTAATAACTCTATGACAACATTTCACTTGTGGACATTCATAGATTGGTGGACACATCATGGTTTGTCCAGGACAACAACTAGACATTCCCATGTCCATACCCATACTCATTCCATAGTCCATTTTAGCTTCTGTTGCTTCAGGAAATACACTCATATCTTGACAACGATTATTTTTCATTCTACCATTTCCTTTCTAGTCTATTTTATGACAAGGAAAAAATGGTGCGCATGACAAATATACTAAAAGAAAATGATTTCTATTCGTTTTGGAAAAGAATTTGTTGACCTTTTATGAGTTCGTAATTAACTAAATCGGTTCCATCTAAGTTTTCTTTATGCATATCTACTGCGGTGATTTGGCTATTTTCATACGTTGTATAGTAATAGATGCCCTTATCCAAATTACAGCAAGAGCTATAAATGGTGATTTCGTATTGGTCTTTTCCTAAACGAACGCAACCTCTTTGTTGTTCTACAGAACCCAAAATATGGAAAAATTGGCTAATGCTTCTTGATTCCGTATCTCCTGATAAAGAATTCATTTTGGTGAATGTAGCTTTCACAAACCTGGATGCCGAAGATAAATCTCCGGGTAACCCTAAAGCTCCCATGCCACGACTATAGGTATCGAGTTTTAAATCTTTTGAAAAATGATTTTGGGGTTGTTCCGTAGATAAATGCATATAATTATTTAAGTTAAAGAGTTGCATATCAAAGGTCGGATTATTGGTTAAAACTCCAACAGGATTCTCATAGATTTTTAAGCCTTCCTTAACGCTTTCTACAACAATTGAACACTTTTGATCCGCGATAATCCAATGTAAGGGAGACGCCGGAAGTTGCTCATTAAAATTAAGTCTTATAATATTGATACGACTTAATAATTGCTTTGCTTCTTCTACAGTAGCACATTGCGATAAAACCCAAGGGATAAATTCAAAAGGGGCAATATTGTCTTTGTCTTTTTCTTCTTCATGATAAAGGGCATTTCCAGGAAAATTTAATCCAGCCATTCCAAGGCCTTTTTCATTGATGGCATCATAATATAGGGGATAATTACCATAAACATAAGCCATGCCAATTATCGCATAGTGATTTTCTAGAGATTTCGTTTTTCGAAAAGAAAGCGGAAAATTTCGCGGTGTAATCGTTACCGTTTCTTTATAAGAATATTCTAAATCCAAATTTCTCCCAAAATAATGATCTTTTGTTTTATAAGTGATTGCTGTGCACATAAAAATTCCTCTTTTCTATTTTTATTACTATAGCACATTTTTTAAAGAAAAAATACCTACGAATCTATTTTTTCAAAGCGAATCCACTTGTAGATTCCCTTTTGTTTTTGAAAAGTATAAGTATAGGTACTTGCTTTATCTAAATAGGCATCAAAATTTATTTGAAATTCCTCATTCGAAGGTATTTCCAAATAAGCCAGTCGTTCTTCTTTTTGAACATTATTATAAATAGAAACTCTATTTTTAACTTCATCCCAGTCATTATAAAGATAAAGGACTTTTTCCGTAAAAGTGATGGTATTACCTCTTTTAGTTGCTTTCACAATCTTTCTTTTAAAAGAAGAAAATTGATCTCCATCGCAACCAAAAATTCGTTCATAGGTATCATTTTGAAAGGCATAACCACAACCATATTCATTTAATAAATAGACGGACTGATGTTCGATAGTCTCTATAGCAAATAAATCTTTCACACTATTCAAAACTACTTCTTTGGATAAAAATTCTGGTACTTCCTCTTGCTTTTTTAAATAAGCATTCATTCCAACGGCAATTCGGTAGGAATCGGAGATGGTATTTTTTTCGTAAAGTTCTTTTAAAAGCATGGCATCTTCACTTGGATGAGTCATTTGGTCTAGTTCTTTTACAAGAGTAGAATCCAAAGGTAAATCGGTTTCTTTCTTTAGGTTTGTCCAAAACAAAATCAAAGCAATTGCAATAATAGCGAATAGTGCAACAACAATTCTTTTTTTCATAAATAAAACTTCCTTTCTTATTCGGGATAGTAGATGGCTCTTTTACCAAAAAGATTATATATTTTTTCAAATTGCTTTCGCGAATAGCTTTCGATTTTTCCAGTATAGGAATCAGAGACATAGACTTCTTCTTGATTGTAGCCAACGACAACTACACTATGTAAGCGACAAATCCATTTTATTTTTTCTTTTGTTTTGCTATAAGTCCAAGTAGCACAAACTTTGGTATTTTGTAAATTTATCGATACCCACACTTGAACCGGAATCCCTTGTTTTACTAAGTCTAAAACTTCTTCTAAAGGGTGTCCGGTATAATCAATCATTCCCTCTTTAAATAAATTTGCTACTTCTATAATAGGCTTTTGATACACGCCATAGCCATTTTGCTTTCTAGGATCTCCAACAAATTCAATTTCTGGATTACCTCCATATCTTTTATTATTTTTTGTATAAGGGGATTTCCCTTTTTTTAAATTTTTGACAATAGCATCAATAGAAACATCCACATTATAATAACGAAGTAGATTGTAAAGAGCTACACTTTCACAACCATTGGGATATTTAGGATGCTGATTGTAAGTAGGAAAATTGGGAATCATGATGGTTTCATTGGGAGAATGAATTTCTATTGTTCTTGTTGCAGTCCTCTCTTGTTTTAGAGCATCTACGGCTTTATAGGTAATTGTGTAAGTTCCTGGTTGGTCATAAAAAACATTTGTATCATCATACGTATACAAAACTTCTTTTAAAGAAGCATCATAAGCATGAACCCCTTCTCTTAACGAAACAGGTTCCCCTAGTTCGATATCGATTTTATCAAGTCCTGTAAAGGAAGGCTTTTGACTCACTTCTATCTTTTCATAGTTCCCATTTGTTTTGGTTTTAGACAAATTTGATTCGTTTTGTTCTTCCTCTTCGTATGAGCATTGCGTCTCTTCAAACAAAGTATTTTTTAAAAAATCCTCATTTTCTTCCGTGGTTTCTTGTTTTGTTTCCTTTATCTGAAGAGCCAGTAAATCGAGGCTCGGCTGTATTAAATTTTTTTCGTTTTTTAAAGCAGTTTTTTGTATTTTAGAATAGAAAAAAACAGGCAAAAAAGCAAATATAAGAATGGCTATCAAAATAATTTTTTTTTGCTTTTTATTTTCTGTTTTTTTAGACTTCATATTATCACAATCCAATTTTATTATACAATACTCCATTTTAAAAAGGCAAATAAATGAAAAAAGTCTAGGCTTTAAAGTTTTCTAGACGTTACTTCATTATAAAATATAAGCCAAATAAAAACCCCATTTTATAATGGGATTATTCTACATTTTCAACCAGGATCATTTATTAGTCGCACCACCTGGAAGCGAAAAACATTGTCGCCTGGAATCATTTATTATTCGCACCATCCAGAAGCGAAAAACATTTTCTATTATTGCACTATCGAAGTGCAATAACAATATACTATATTTTTATGAAAATTTCAAATAGTATATAAATTTACTACTAATGCCATCTAATACTATTTAATTATAACATTTAGTTTAAAATTAAAACCTAGTTATTAAAACTAGGCTCTGAATGACCTAGAGCTTCAAAAGTTTTCTAGGCACCACTCATGAATATTATATTACTAAATTTAAAAATTATACATTAGGATAACCCATAATTCTTAAAATATTTTTTACACTTATTGAATTTAACTTTTTATCTAATTTTTTAATTTCTTTTTCTATTGATATAATTAAACTATTAAATTGTCTTTTATCTAAAATAATTTGCATTGATTTTATCATCATATATAAATTTGTAAGATTATCTTTAGATTTATAATTAACATCTATTTCTTTAAATTTTAGAGTATATTTATCTCTATAGCAAAATAAACGGTCATTATGAGCACAAATATTTCTAACATTCGTTAAACACCTTAATATTTGTTTTAATAAAACATCCGATATTTTAAATTTTTTAGCAATAATCTGCCTATCACTTTGTTTAAGTAAACCATAATAACTACTTATAATTCCGAAAGTTAAAATTTTAGTTAAAACAAATGGTGGAACAAATCCATAAGTATCCTTATAATGTGTAATAGCTAGATGAACGCCATAATTTTTATTAATCTCATTGCTTATTTTATCAATTAATTTTTTTCTAACTTTTATACTAACATTCCCATCTAAATTATTAACATCAAGGTAATAATCGATACTATACATACTTGCAATATGATTTGCTAATAAAGATTTAAAAATTGTTTCTATTTCCAAAGAATATTTTAAAATTATTAATTTAATATTTTTGTCAAATTCATATAAAGCAAATATTTCCTCAAAAGTAACATTAGGTAAATAATTATTATTAGAATCTTTAAAATTATATTTGTAACTATTAACAATGGAATAATAAGAATACTTTTCTAATCTTTTTAAAGCAAGTTTTCTTTTATTAATAGTAACACTCTTTGTTTCCAAATAATTTAGTAGTTCTTCATTAGTTTTATATTGCTTCATTTAACCTCCTGAAATAAAAATGACCTAGGGCTTCAAAAGTTTCCTAGGCACTACTCGATTTATAATATATCATACTTGTATTTATTAAGTCAATCATTTTTATGACCTTATTGATTATTGTTAGAAATGCCCAATAAGTATAATGATGGGAAATAAGTTGTTGAAAAACAAATTAGATAATCATTTCCCCGGTTTCTTTGTTTACTTTCTTTTTCGTAAAAGAAAGTAAGGCCTATCCGGCGAGGATTATTGATTATTTCTCCTTATAAGTTTATTATATGTCTCATTGGTTTATTTGTCATTTAGAATTGAGGTATTATTTTTTATGAAAAAGACAAATTTTAATCAATTAAATTTAGAACAAAGACAAACTATTCAGTATATGATCGACAAAGGTCATAATTTTACTGAAATTGGTAAAGCAATTTCAAAAGATAGAACTACCATTTCTAAGGAAATTAAAAGAAATAGATATGTGAGAAGTTATTTCTTCGATGCTTTTGATCCTAATGGTATTAATACTGCTATTAGTAAATGTTCTTTCCTTTTAAAACCACCTTACGTTTGTAACCAATGTAATATGAAAAACAGGTGCAACAAACACAAACTTTATTACAATGCTCTTAATGCTCAAGGTAATTATGAAGAAAAACAATTTGAAGCTCGTACTGGTTTTGATATTTCTTATGATACCATTAATCAAATCGAACACATTATTGTTCCTCTTATTAAAGATAAAAAGCAAAGCATTAATCAAGTTTATGCTAATCATACTGATATTTTATATTTCTCAAAATCTACATTTTATAATTATATTCATAGTGGTATTTTATCTTTATCTGATTTAGATTTACCTAAAAAAGTTCTGTATAAACCAAGAAAAGATAAAAACCACATTAGAGAATATAAAAGAAGACTTGCTTTATTAAAAGGTCGTTCTTATGACGATTATATTAATTTTGTTGCTCTTCATCCTAAAATGAATATTTGTCAAATGGATACTGTTATGGGTTCTCAAGAATCTAATAAATGTTTATTAACTATTATTATTGTGAAAACTAATTTTATGATTATTAGATTATTAGATTCTAAAACTATGTTTTGTGTCGATGAAGAATTTTCCAAATTAAAAGAAAAGCTTGGCATTAAACTTTTCTCTAAA